>QZLD01000109.1 GCA_004796385.1 Gammaproteobacteria bacterium
CATTGTATTAAAAGCTTACAAAGATATGACTATCAGGGATATTATTAAAAATCCTTAACAGTTGCTTTAATCAATAATAAAATCCGGGGCTTAGTTCCCGGATTTTTTTTGAGTATATACAACATATTTTTTGGAATTAATAGATGATAAATAATGAGGTAGCTTGCTCAGTAGCCATTCACAATGCCAAAGGAATCGGCGCCAAACGTTACTCTGAACTACTAAAATATTTTGGTTCTGCAACTACAGTAGTTAAAAATATTTCGCATAGTGATTCCGGCAGATTTAATCTTCCGGATACTGCAATAAAAGAGATTTCCAACCCTGACTGGAATAAAATTGAAGAAGATCTTAAATGGTGTGAAGATAACAATCATCACATTATCCTTATTGATCAACCGCAATATCCAAACAGATTACGACAAATAAACAGTGCGCCACCACTAATCTATGTAAGAGGCAATCCTGAATTATTGCACCTACCTCAATTGGCTATGGTTGGTAGCCGAAACCCTAGCAGTGGCGGAAAAAGAACGGCTTTTGAATTCGCCAAAGCACTTTCTGAATCAGGGATTACCATAACCAGTGGTTTGGCATCTGGAATTGATGGTGAATGCCATAAAGGCGCTCTTGAAGGAATAGGAGGAACTGTTGCGGTAATAGCTACAGGTATAGACAGAATATATCCTGCGAGCAATAAAAATATTGCCCACAAAATTTCAGATCATGGTGCAATTGTTTCCGAATTTCCTATCGGCACTTCACCAAAAGCAGAAAATTTCCCTCGCAGAAACCGTATTATCAGTGGGTTATCATTAGGAACTATTGTGGTCGAAGCTGCATTAAAAAGCGGTTCATTAATCACTGCTAAATATGCCTATGAACAAAATCGCGAGGTCTTTGCTATTCCCGGATCTATACACAACCCGTTATCAAAAGGTTGTCACTCACTGATTAAACAGGGAGCAAAACTAATTGAGACAACAGCAGATATACTTAATGAAATTGCTTCTCTGATTGAAATTCCCGATGCTGCAACCCCAAAAGCGCATAGAAAAAATGCTACAGAGCCGGAAGAAAGCAATAATCTTGATGATGATTATATTAAGCTACTGGAACATATAGACTTTGCTCCAACTTCAGTAGATATTATCTCTCAGAGAAGCGGTTTTCCTGCAAATATGGTCTGTTCCATGTTACTGGTGCTGGAAATGAAAGGTGTTGTAAACTCATCATCCGGTGGGATTTACAGCAGAATTTAAACCAATGAGCAAATATAGAATACATTCAATAAAAGCCGTCAATTGCCTAAAAAAAATCGGCGGAGTTATTGCTTATCCTACAGAAGCTGTTTTCGGTTTGGGATGCAATCCTTTTGATGAAGATGCAATTAATAAAATAATGGCGATAAAGAGTCGTTCTTTAAGAAAGGGGGTAATTGTTATCGCATCGGATTCTTCACAAATCACGCCATTTATAAAACCGCTGTTTCACCTGGGACAAAAGCGCAAACAGGAAATTCTGGCATCCTGGCCGGGAGCCAACACATGGATACTTCCCGCAAAACCATCTATACCCAAATGGCTTACCGGAGAGCACGATACTATAGCAATAAGGATTACAAACCACCCTGTTGCCAAAGAGATTTGTCGTTTTTATAAAGGAGCAATAGTATCTACCAGCGCCAATCACCACGGCTATACTCCTGCAGTTACCGCAATGGAGTGTCATCGGTATCTAAAAATAAAACCGGACTATATACATCCCGGAAAAGTAGGTAATAACAGCAAACCAAGCAGTATAAGAGATGGTATAAGTGGCAAGGTATTGCGTTGATTTTTTACAATTTTGTTTCCATTTTTAACCAATAACCTTTATTATATCGCCCTTCAATCTGAAAACTCTTGAGCATTCATGCTGTTATAATAGTTTGCCGGAAGCGGTTCAGCTCTTCTATATCATGTTTTGACTGCTCAATCTGTTTGTTCGGATTACAATACTGCTTAGCTTGCATTGTACAGAAACCCTGACGGTGCGTTTATTAATCTTTAACACAATTAGGAGATTCGCGTCATGACAAGAATTGCGAATATCGTTTCTACCGGTTGTTATGTTCCGGAGATCGAAGTACCAAACTCAGTCTTAGACGAACGCTTTAGCGCGCAGGGAAAACCAGATATTGTTAGCAAGTTCGCTGAAAGAACTAATATCAATACTCGCTGGTATGCGCCTGATGATTGGGCAACTTCTGACTTGGCTGTTCCTGCGTGCAAACAGGCTCTTGAAAGAGCCGGGAAAAAGCCGGAAGATGTTGATCTGATTATCCTTGGAACGGACTCTCCTGACTATCTTACACCAACAACTTCAGTTGTTCTGCAGAAAAAAATCGGTGCAATGAATGCCGGCACATTTGATATTGCTTGTGCTTGTTCAACATTTCCTGCCGGTCTGGCTATAGGCTCAGGTCTTATAGCTGCAAACTCAAACATCAATACTGTTCTGGTTGTTAGTGTGTATATGATGAGAAAACTGGCTGATCCAAATGATCCTATGATATTTTTCTATGGCGACGGCGCAGGCGCTGCGGTTTTGGAAGTTGGCACAGAAACAGGTTTTGTCGGCACTTCAATGATCGCCGATGGTTCTTATGCAGACGCATGGGGAATCTATTCAAGTGGTACTGCCGAACCTGTTACTCATGAATCAATAGATGCAGGCCGCACTACTGTTAAGCTGGTTGGTGAATACCCACCTGAAATCAATCTTGATGGTTGGCCAAGACTGATAAAGAATCTGTCTGATTCAGATGGCTTCTCAATGGACGAAGTTGATCAGGTTATCTTTACTCAGGTTAATCGTGGCACCATTGAGTCAGTGATGAACGAAGTTGGCATTCCTGTTGAAAAAGCGCATATGGTTATGGATAAGTGGGGTTATACCGGTTCTGCATGTATTCCAATGTGCTTTGACGATGCCGTCCAACAAGGCAAAATCAAGAAGGGTGATTTGGTTCTGTTTGTTGGTTCCGGTGTTGGTTACAATCAGGCTGCTACTGCTTTCAGAATCAATATTGATCTGAAGAAGTAATAATCTACTTAGATTATCGCCTTAATTTATAACCCGGATGTTTTTGCATCCGGGTTTTTTTTATTGATATTTAAATCTTCCAATAAGCTCCTGTAAATTTCCTGAAACCGAATCAACATCTTTGGCATTAGTTCTGGTTTTTTCAACTCCCTGCATAGTGTGATCTGTAATGTCATTGATCTGCAGAGCATTCCGATTTATCTCTATTGCTGTTGCAGATTGTTCTTCAGCAGCACTGGCTATATGAGTATTCATACTTGAGATTGTATCTACTGCCTTGGTTATTTCAGAAAGAGAGTTACTGGCTCTGGCAGACTCGCTTACTGTCTGATCTGCTTTTTCCGAAATCAAATCAAGACTCTTTAGTGTACCCTCGGCTCCATCCTCAAGTCTTTCAATTATCTCCATGATTTCTGTTGTCGATTGCTGAGTTCTCTGCGCCAAAATTCTTACTTCATCAGCCACAACAGAGAAACCTCTGCCATTATCTCCAGCTCTTGCAGCTTCTATAGCCGCATTAAGCGCCAACAGATTTGTTTGCTCCGCCACTCCGTTAATAACATCAATTACTTTGCCGATATCTTTAGTACCCTCCGATAACAGAGTAGCTTTTTCGTGTGATGCCCTCACCTCATCAACAAGGCTTATTATTGATTCTCGGGTTTTTTCAACAACATCTCTGCCAACCACTGTTTCCTGTTGAGCTTCCATTGCAGAATCGGCAGTTGTCGTTGCATTACTTGAAATCTCCTGTACGGTTTTAACCATCTGATCCATCGCTGTTACCAGCAAATCAATCGATTCTTTCTGTTGCCGCATATCAGAGTTGGCGGAATCAGTTGATTCCTTCATATTTGCAGACATCTGCGATAACTGTTCGCCTGCCGAACCAACTTCGTTCATTACATCTCTGACTGTTCCAAGAAGTTTATTGAAGTTTTTATTTACCTCTGATACTTCATCTCCACCGGATTCTTCAAGGTAATCTGTAAGATCTATAGTTCCTTCAGATATCCTGCGAATTACCCTTACGGTATTACTAAGTGGTCCTGAAATACTACGAATAACCAACCATGATATAAGTAGCAATACCAACCATAATCCACCGCTAACATATGCACCATGCAAAAGAAGCTGCGATGATGCCTCGTCAATATCATCCATATAGCTACCTGTTCCAACTACCCAACCCCAGGGTTTAAATAGTTTTACATAGGCAATTTTAGGAGCAATTTCCTCACTATTTGGTTTTGAAACATGGTACTCAAGAGCCCCCTGTCCCTTTTCTTTGGCGATTTTAACAATCTCCCGCATATGAAACTTGCCTTTTGCATCAGGCACATCATAACCATTCTGGCCATTTACTCTTGGAGCTGCTGCGTGCATTACAAAAACGCCATCAAGATCATTAATCCAGAAATAACCACTCTTACCATAACTCATACTGGCAAGGGTATTTTTTGCCTGCTCCTGTGCTTGCTCCAGAGTCAGGGTTTTAGCTTCACTTAAATCATAATAATGCTTAACAATATTTTGCGCTGTCTCTACCATGTTTGCCAGAGACTCTTTTTTACCTTTATACAGGGGAGGACGAATAGACGAAGATGAATAGATAACAACAATTGCCAAAACAACTGTTGTTATTACAAACATCATCCAGACACGATATTTTATCCAGAATTTACGCAACAGAGATATCATCTTTTTCCGACCTCCTTTAAATAAAAACCCTTTAGAGAATAATAGTCAGAAAAATAAGGTTTTTCCTGTTACATCCGTGATAAATGTCGTTTATCACGGATTACAGAAATAATAGAATATTGTTTTTGCTAAGATGCTATCTGAAACAGATCTGTCTCACCAATAACATTTACCTCTTTAGATGTAAGAAGTCCGATAGCTTCGTCGGGATCATCGAAACGAAAAACCATAATAGCACTTTCCTTGGCTCTGTATGTGAAGGCGTACATATATTCGATATTGGTATTGCCTGCATCAATAATATCAAGGATGCGATTTAAACCGCCGGGTTTGTCTTCTACTTCTGTAGCCACAACCTCGGTAACCTTAACTGTTGCTCCGCTATCTTTCAGAAGCTGCTCCGCCTTCTGCCACTCTTTTACAATAAGCCTGGCAATTCCATACTCTTTAGTATCCGCCAGTAAAAGTGTAACTATATTTATATCTGCCTCTGCAAGCAGTTTGCATATAGAGCTAAGGTGCCCCGGTTTGTTTTCCAGAAAAATAGAAATCTGTTTTATCTTCATTTGAATATCCTTATTACTTTTCACGTCTGTCGATTACTCTTTGCGCCTTACCTTCGCTTCTGGCGATGCTGTTTGGTTCTACCAGCCTTATTCTGGCGCTAATGCCAATAGTGGTCTCTATGGCATGGGTTATCTGTTTTTGCACCTGTTCAATCTTGCTTACCTGGTCACTAAACATTTCAGCTGTCAGTTCTACCTCGATTTCCAGTTGATCCAACCCTTTCTCTTTAGTGAGGATAATCTGATAATGCGGCTGAGTATTTTCTACTTTAAGCAGGGCGGCTTCAATCTGCGAAGGAAACAGGTTAACCCCGCGAATCACCAACATATCATCAGATCTTCTTCCAATGCGATTGATGCGACGCAAGGTTCTGCCACAACTGCATGGCTCGGTGATTATATTTGTAATATCGCGGGTTCTGTAACGAATCATCGGCATGGCATCTTTGCTTAATGTAGTTAGAACCAGTTCTCCCTCTTCACCTTCAGGCAGTACCTCTCCGGTTTCAGGATCAATAATTTCAGGATAAAAATGATCTTCAAATATATGTAGTCCTTTTTGATTGCGGCACTCACTACCAACACCGGGGCCTATAATCTCGGAAAGCCCGTAAATATCATACGCCTTCATATTCGCTGCTGCTTCACAATGGGCGCGCATAGGCTCCGACCACGGCTCTGCACCAAAGATTCCAATCCTTAGCGGTAATGCCTTCAAATCTATTCCCTGTTGCTGAGCACGATCTACCATATGCATGAAATAGCTTGGTGTAGAACAAAGCGCATTTACGCTGAAATCCTGCATTATCATCAACTGGCGATCGGTATTTCCGCCTGATACCGGAATCACGGTTGCTCCCAGCGCTTCTGCACCATAGTGAGCTCCCAAACCTCCGGTAAATAAGCCGTAGCCGTATGAGTTTTGAACAATATCTCCAGCATGAACACCGCATGAAGCAAAAGTGCGTTGCATTACATTCGCCCAAACATTGATATCACACTGAGTATAAGCAACAACTGTAGGCTTGCCGGTAGTTCCGCTGGAGGCATGCAGCCTTACAATATCCTTCATGGGGCTGGCAAAAAGTCCGTAAGGGTAACTGTCACGCAGGTCTGCTTTGTAAGTAAATGGTAGTTTGGATATGTCAGAGAGAGATTTAATGTCGTCAGGTTTTATGTCGGTCTCATTCATTCTGTTTCTGGTTAGCTCTACATTATCGTAGGCTCTTTTGACGATTCTTTTAAGTTTTTGCAGTTGCAACCGCTGTAGCTGCTCTTTCATTAAAAAATCAGGGGCACTGACTGGATTAAAATATTCCGGCTGATCGCCTGTCAATGTTGTCATCTCAATTCCTTTTCTATTTATGATTATTTTTGATACTCAGTTAACATAAGATTAAATTTGCACTTCTAAACGGTATTCATTTTATATACGATATGAGCTCGCATCAACAGCGAAAAATATTAACACTCTGTTTAAGCTGTAAATCGCTTTAAATTAAAAACTGCATGGAAATATTTAGAATGAATCAATCAGAACTTTATTTGGGAGATGAGGCCTTGGCGCAAGCGGCGCTTGATGCCGGAATATCAGGGGCTTATGCCTACCCCGGGACACCGTCTACAGAGATCCTTGAATATATTCAGGAAGTACCGGAAACAACGGAGAATAATATTCACTGCAAATGGAGCAGTAACGAAAAAACTGCAATGGAAGAGGCGCTCGGAATGAGCTATGCCGGTAAGCGTACCATTGCCTGCATGAAACATGTCGGATTAAACGTAGCCGCCGATGCCTTTGTAAACTCTGCAATTACAGGAGCAAATGGCGGGCTCATAGTTATAGTTGCAGATGACCCGTCTATGCACTCCAGCCAAAATGAACAAGATACCCGTTTTTATGCGAAATTTGCCGGAGTACCATTGCTGGAACCGGCTAGTCAACAAGAAGCATATGACATGATATTTGCAGGTTTTGAGCTTTCAGAACAGATGAAGTTACCTGTAATCATTCGCATTACAACCCGGCTAGCTCACTCCAGAGGTAATGTTATTCGTAGAGAGAAGCTGCAGCAGAATCCGCTTAAATATCCTGAAGACAACAGGCAATTTATCCTGCTACCGGCAAATGCCAGAAGAAACTATGCAGCACTTGTCGAAAAACAAGAAGAACTAACTGAACTCTCAGAAGAATCTGCATTTAATTCAATTTGCCTTAATTCAGATAACTGCGAGCTTGGTATTATAACAACAGGTATAGCCATAAACTATTTAGCCGAACTATTTGGTGGCCGGGATAAAATTCCGCATCCATACCTGTCCATCAGGCAGTATCCTCTGCCTGCAAAACTTATCGGGCAGATATTTGATAAGTGCGACAAGGTTTTGATTATTGAGGAGGGGGCGCCCTATGTTGAAGAGGTAACTAAAGGTATTCTGCCTAATGATTTAAAAATATCCGGTAGGCTTGACGGAACCTTGCCGCGCACTGGAGAACTAACACCTGACGACATTGCTAAGGCGCTAAAGCTTAATACAACAACAAGCCAGCCGCTTCCGGAATCATGCAAACCTCGTCCGCCACAGCTATGCAAAGGCTGTCCCCATATCGACAGTTACAATTTTATGACAGAAACTCTAGCAGAGTATTCACAGGCAAGAGTATTTGCAGATATTGGTTGTTATACATTGGGGGCATTACCACCATATAGCGCCATACATACAACTGTAGATATGGGCGCTTCTATCACTATGGCAAAAGGCGCTGCTGATGCAGGTGTTAATCCTTCCATAGCGGTAATAGGCGATTCCACCTTCGGCCACTCCGGTATAACCGGCCTGCTTGATGCCGGTTACGAAAATACCAATATGGTAGTTGTTATTCTCGATAACGATACCACAGCCATGACCGGCACACAGGATTCCATAGTCGCAAATGGCGTTCTTGATAAGCTTGTTAGTGGTTGCGGGGTGGATTCCGAAAATATACACATAGTCGCACCATTGCCTAAACATCATCAAGAGAACTGCATGGTTCTAAAAAAGGCAATCGAGCATAATGGTATCTCGGTTATTATCTCGCGTCGTCCGTGCATACAGATAAGACGCAGTAAATAGACAAAGAATAAGGTATAAACATGAAATACGACATTATTATTTCGGGAGTTGGTGGTCAGGGCATTCTGGCAATCGCAATGGTTTTGGGTAAGGCGTGTATCGGCGAAAATTTACAGGTGCGACAATCGGAGATACACGGTA
>QZLD01000002.1 GCA_004796385.1 Gammaproteobacteria bacterium
ATAAAGGGATTACCGGCATTTGCACCAATAGAAAAAAACAGCATACAAACGGCAGCAAAAGCCACTATGAATTTATAAATAACTTTCATTCCAACTCTTATTAATTACTTTTCTTGGAGAATATCAACGTAGCAATGCGTTTGGTTACATCTTCCATGTATTGATCTTTCACCTTCTTTTTAACCACTTTTATTTCGTGGTTAATCTTATTTTTTTCGGCACCCGTTATATCTACCTTCTCATTATAGGAAAAATAGATGAAGTTTGATCCGTCATATACCTCCACCCCTACTTTCTGCTCACCATTTTTTGCTGAGATTTTTATCGGCAAGGTAAAGGTATATCTCACCTCTTTATCCACGATGGCTGCAGTAAAATTCTCCGGAATCTGAAATTTAGAAGGTTTTCCATCAAGGCGAATAAAGGTCATATAGTGATAATTAGCCAGATTGGAAAATGCCTCTTTTTCCAGCTTTTTTATCTCATTTTTTTCAAGTTTACGGTTTTTATTAAGATCAAAAGATTCCATCAGAGAAGCGCTGAACATCGGGTCCATATCCCAGTTCATCCTGACTCCTGTCAGGCCGGAGCCATCTACAACAAAGGTGACATCATAAGAGACAAACATATGCGGATGTGCAAATGAAATACAAGGCGTAAAAATAGTTAAAAACAGAACAAAAAACAATCTATTAATCATATAATTACCTGTTGTTATTCATGGCATTCAGGACAATTATCGCACCTGCCACGATTGCCACCAATGCTGCAAAAATCCACAAATCCTTTCATAAACGCATCAGTTTCCTGCGTATCCTTTTCCACATAATTCATAAAGCAGACCAGTTTTTTATAGGAGCGTTCATCAATTATGTGTTCAATCTTACAGGCGGTAGCATCAGCTGTATCTGCATCAACAAGAAGCACCTTTTCCAGAAAACTTCTTACTATTTCATGTCTATTACGCAGATCCTCTGCAATCTTTCTGCCTGAAGCTGTAAGGGTAATATAGGCGTAAGGCTGGTAATTTATAAGCCCTTTTGCTTCCAGAGATTTCAACCCCCCGGTAACTGAACCGGGTTTTATATTAAGTCTGGCAGCAATATCTTTTGCCCTGGCAACCTTTTCCGACTCTTCCAGATCGAGGATTGTTTCAAGGTAGTCTTCCAGATTTTCCGATAACGATAAAGTCAATTTTTTCCCTCTGCCTTTTCTACGACTTTTCAGATTTTACAACCATATGTTCATATAAACAAAAATTTATTTACACATTTAAAAATATAAGCTACGATCTAAAAAGTTAGGCTCCCCTAACTTGAGCGGCTTAACCAAATTTTATTCGGTGATTTACCAGGTGAACAGCATGAAACTCAGAGAGATGAAAATCAACCAATCCGCAACTATCACACGCGTTACAGCACCAATGGAGATGGGAAGAAGAATCCGTGATATGGGTATCACCCCGGGAACACAAATTCAGGTTATAAGAAGAGCTCCTCTTCTTGATCCTGTAGCGCTAAAACTATCAGGATTCACTCTTACACTGAGAAATAACGAAGCTGATCATATTGAAGTTGAGATATCATAATGAGCAATATTATCGCACTGGCTGGAAACCCGAATTCCGGTAAAACCACCCTGTTTAACAGGCTTACAGGTACAGTTCAGCATGTCGCCAACTACCCTGGAGTAACCGTTGAAAAAAAATCCGGATACTGCGCTATTCATAATACAAAGTATGAGATTGTTGATCTTCCCGGCACCTATTCACTTTCGGCATATTCAGAAGAAGAGGTAGTTACCAGAAACTTTCTTATTGATGAAAGACCAGAAGCATTAATTAATGTTGTCGATGCTACCAACCTTGAACGCAACTTATCACTAACTGTACAACTGCTTGAAATGGGTATTCCTACCTGTATTGCTATAAACCTTATGGATGCTGCTAAAAAGCGTGGAATCTCAATCAATAGCGATAACCTTTCCGAACTTATGGGAGTTCCGGTTGTGCCTATTAGCGCCAGAAATGGAGATGGCATTGGTGAACTTGGAGATATAACACAGAATCTGTCTGTCAAATGCTCTCCGATCGAAGTGTTCTACGGAAGTGATATTGAAGAAGCAATAGAAAAAATGCTTCCGATTATCGAAGCTGATAAATTTTTATCTAAATCGTTACCTTCTCGCTGGACTGCTTTGAAATATCTTGAGGAAGACGAGATAACAACAGGACTAGGAGAAAAAAACTCTCCGGAAGCCAGCAAAAAACTGAAACTCATTGTTAATAAAGTAGCAAAACATATAGGTGAGACACTAAACACCTATCCGGAAGCTGTAATTGCCGACTACAGATATGGTCACATAAGATCCATTATTAAATCTGTAATTACTATTAAAGAAGAGAATCAGAATCGGGTTTATCTGACTGAAAAAATAGACAATATAATCCTAAACCGTTTTTTAGGACCGATTATTATGGTCGGTGTAATATTCATGCTCTACTATCTGACATTCACCTTGGGTGAGTATCCAATGGAATTGATTGGCTCCATTTTTGAAAGGATTTCTCAGTTTGCCGACGCATCCCTTTCCGACGGTATACTTAAGTCACTACTGATATCCGGGGCAATTGATGGTGTTGGCGGTGTTCTCGGTTTTACTCCATTAATTCTGTTTATGTTCTTCGGAATAGCTATTCTTGAGGATAGCGGCTATCTGACAAGAATGGCATTCATGCTTGACAGACTCTTCAGTTTTTTCGGACTGCACGGTAACTCGGTAATGCCGTTTATTATCTCTGGTGGCATTATGGGTGGCTGCGCCGTTCCCGGCGTAATGGCCGCCAGAACAATAAAATCCCCCAAAGAGAGACTGGCAACCATACTTACCGCCCCATTTATGAATTGCGGTGCAAAACTACCAATCTTTGCCCTTCTCGTTGCTGCCTTTTTTCAGAAGAATGAGGCCTCGGTCATGTTTATCATCACCATGATTTCATGGGTTGGAGCATTAATTGCAGCCAAAATACTTCGTATTACTGTGCTTAAAGGTGAAAACTCTCCTTTTGTTATGGAACTCCCCCCTTACAGATTGCCAACAATTCGCGGACTGTTAATGCACACCTGGGAAAAGGTCTGGCAATATGTCAAAAAGGCCGGAACAACTATCCTTGCTATATCTATTCTGATTTGGGCTATGATGACCTTCCCCAAACTATCCGAAGCAGAAAAACAGACCTTTAGCCAACAAAAAGAACAGATTCAGCAACAATACTCTGCTGCAACTGTAAAAGAACTTACTTCTGAACAGAAAAATATATCTGCTGCTGCAATAGAGTTAAAAGAGAAGCTCTCTCAGATAGATAAAAACGCCAGTGAACTGCAACTACGCAACTCAATCGCCGGACGTTTCGGAACATTCTTAGAGCCTGTCACCTCACTTGCAGGTTTCGACTGGAGAACCAACATTGCCCTCACTGGTGGATTTGCAGCCAAAGAGGTGATCGTTTCCACCCTTGGAACAGCCTATTCACTTGGAGATGTTGATCCTGAAGAAGCAAAACCACTGGCAACAAAACTTGCCAACTCCCCCGGATGGAGTACTGCTACAGCCTGGAGCTTAATAGTTTTCACTATTTTTTATGCTCCGTGCCTGGTTACCGTGGTATGTATTGCTAAAGAGGCCGGATCTTGGAAGTGGGCTGCGTTTTCAATTATGTTTAATACTTCGCTGGCATTTTTACTCTCAACAATTGTCTATCAGATAATGTCCGCATAGGAGGTTAATATGGAAACAGCCATTATTGAAACCGCTATTGTCATAGCTATAATTACTATAGCTATGATTTATCTGGTCATTAAGATTCGTAAAGCACAGAAAAAAGAGTTTACAGATTGCGGATGCTGCAGTTCCTCACAAAAAAACAACAATCAGTGCAGCAGTTGTTGCAAACAACCTGAACAACAATAACAATAATCATCCAGACAAACGGCATTTCCAATGCCTTTTGTCGTCTTTTCAAATACGCCTGCTCCGATTTGCACATTAAATGGATAACCTACGCAGAAATCCCTATATATTTATATTAGATTTTACTTATAGATATACGGAGGAGATTCATGAAAGAAGAATATGATTCAGATGCAGATGTTATTGCAATTTTATCTCAAGCTACAGAAGACGAACTTCTGTGTATTGCCAGATCTCTTGATATCTCTTCTGATATAACTGCAGAAGAAAATCATGAAGAGATCTTTAATTACATAAAACATAGCTGTTCAGGAGTCCTTGATAAGATCACAGGAAAAATCGAAAATATTCACTATTCAGATATAGTTCTCGGCACTGCAAAAATACTGCACACCCACTCATCCAGTAAAAGCAGTGAATGGGCTGCAAAAAACTATAGAATTCTTGAAGAGCAGATCTTCGAAACCGTGTTTCAAACATACCTGGCTTCACTCTCCGGCAAAGAGAGATGCAGAATTGAAGATGAGCTGGAAACATTATCCAGACAATTAGGTGAAAAATATAGCAAGGTTGGCAGCGGTATATTTGCTATCGCTGCAGCCAGTCTTGGTGGGTCATCGCTGGTTGCCACTATAACCTCCTCAATCAGCATGATCTTTGCACCAATAACATGGCTGGCAATCGGAGCTATGGCTGCATATAAATTCCGGGCTGCAAATTACAGGAAAATTATCCCCTGCCTGACCATATTGTCATCTGTGCGTCAACGTATTGAACATGAAAAAGCAATAGATAACGGCGATTATGCGACAAATTTCCTTGGTGGCATCAAGGTTAAAAACGGCTTTTGAGGTCTATTATGAAAAACTGTAGTCTAAACAAATCACACGAATCACTCTTCCAGAAAGAGCTAAAAAAGTGGCTATTTCCTAAAGAAACGAATGAACAATACGTTTATAAAAGCAGTTTTTCCGATAGTGCCTTTGGTTGTCTTGGACTTATTGCAGGTGCAGATCAAAAATTAAGTTCAATTATCGCCAGACAGATCAGGCGCTGTTTCAATAAATCATGGTCACAACTAACCGATACACAGTGGCGCATATATAAAACTGTAAGGCCTCATAGCTGCAAATATTTGAAAAGGCTAATCGACTCCCAAATAAACGAATCTATTGCTGATATTCTGTTTTCAAAAGATAATGGCGAAAATTCATTTATAGGAAAAATATCACAAAATATTATTGTTCTTATATGCCATAACAATAATGCAATAGTTGATAAATATGGCAAAAATTCGCCTATCTTAAACGTTATTGAAAGCTTAGAAAAAGGAGAGGCTAAAGAGGCTGTTAACAACCTGCTTTCTGCGATCACTGCACACGGAATAACCACAGAAGTTTTATGCTGTTTTGAACAACTTGATGATGAGTTAATTTTTCAACTGAATGCTATAGATTCATTAATAGAAAACGGATCAATTATATCAAAAGGAACAGAAAGTTACAGAGAAAACCTATGCGCCCTTAAAACAAGGCTGGATATGATTGAGCACGACATGATGAGGCAGAGTCAAATGACCTAAAGAGTTATAATCTGAGGAATTTATGTATGACCAACCTGAAAGGAGGTAAACCTGAGCAATGGATTGTTTTAAAAGACGGCATCTCAAAAATAGAGATGCCGTTTTTTTACATTTTTTATACTTATACTTCCTGATCAGCCAAATACAGCCATGTTTCAACAACAGTATCAGGGTTAAGGGAAACACTCTCGATACCCTCATCCATTAACCATTTCGCCAAATCAGGATGGTCTGATGGTCCCTGACCACAGATACCGATATATTTTCCGGCATTGCGGCAAGCCTGAATTGCCATATGCAGCAATTTCTTAACGGCAGGATTTCTCTCATCGAACAGGTGTGCAATCAGACCTGAATCTCTATCCAGCCCCAGAGATAACTGAGTAAGATCATTAGAACCGATTGAGAACCCATCGAAATACTCAAGGAACTCATCAGCAAGCAGCGCGTTCGAAGGTATTTCACACATCATCATGATTTTAAGGTCATTCTCACCGCTCTTAAGACCATTTTCAGCAAGAAGTTCTATTACCTGCTGTGCTTCTTCAAGCGTTCTTACAAACGGTGCCATTATCCATATATTGGTAAGCCCCATCTCTTCTCTGGCTTTTTTAATGGCTTTACATTCAAGCTCAAAGCACTCTCTGAAACTTTTAGATATGTAACGGGAAGCGCCTCTGAAACCCAGCATCGGATTCTCTTCATCCGGCTCGAAGGTTTCGCCGCCGATCAGGTTGGCATATTCGTTTGATTTAAAGTCTGAAAGCCTGACGATAATCGGTTTTGGATTAAATGCAGCAGCCAGTGTTGCTATGCCTTCTGTCAGTTTCTCAATATAAAATGAAACAGGATCTGCATATCCTGCCATCTGCTCATCTATCACCTCTTTCAGATCATCTGCTTGCTTGTCATATTCAAGCAGTGCTTTAGGATGCACTCCAATCATTCTGTTGATGATAAACTCAAGCCTTGCCAAACCAACACCTGCATTAGGTAACTTCTGGAAATCGAAAGCCCTTTCCGGATTACCCACATTCATCATAACCTTGAACGGCAGCTCAGGCATTGAATCCAGTTTAATCTGGTGCATTTCGTAATTGGCTATACCACTGTAGATGTAGCCGGTATCACCTTCTGCACAAGAAACAGTAACATCAATGGCATCCTCAATAACACTTGTAGCATTACCACAACCAACTACAGCGGGAATACCAAGCTCTCTGGCGATAATAGCTGCGTGACAGGTTCTGCCACCACGATTGGTAACAATAGCAGAAGCCTTCTTCATTACCGGTTCCCAATCCGGGTCTGTCATATCTGTAACCAGAATATCACCCGCCTCAACCTTGCTCATTTCGGAGATATCTTTAACGATTCTTACCTTACCGGCACCTATCTTCTGACCGATACTTCTACCGGTTACAATAACATCGCCTTTGGACTTAACTACAAAACGCTCAATAACCTGACCACTGCGGCTTTGCACTGTCTCCGGTCTTGCCTGCAGGATATAAAGCTTACCGTCTACTCCGTCTTTACCCCACTCGATATCCATTGGGCGACCATAATGCTTTTCAATAATTACCGCCTGCTTTGCCAAATTCTCAACTTCATCATCTGTAAGTGAGAACCTGCATCTCTCTGCATCATCAACATCAACAGTCTGAATAGTCTTGCCGTGTTCTGTGCTGTCTGTATAGGTCATCTTAATAAGCTTACTACCAAGATTTCTCTGTAGTACTGCTTTTTTGCCTTCCGCAAGCGCTGGTTTATACGCATAAAACTCATCAGGATTTACCGCACCCTGAACTACTGTTTCACCCAATCCGTAAGAAGATGTTACAAAAACAACATCATTGAAACCTGTTTCCGTATCAATGGTAAACATTACGCCTGAAGCACCAATGTCGCTGCGAACCATTCTCTGAATACCGGCAGAAAGTGCTACCTGACTATGCTCGAAACCCTGATGAACTCTATATGAAATAGCACGATCATTATAAAGAGAAGCAAAAACATGTTTTACTGCGACAAGAACATTATCTAATCCTTTAACATTCAGGAATGTCTCCTGCTGACCAGCAAATGAAGCATCAGGAAGATCTTCTGCTGTAGCAGATGATCTGACCGCAACTGAAATGTCACCCCCGGCATCTTCAATCATCTTATTGTAAGCTGCTGTAATGGCACTATTGAGCTCATCAGAAAACGGAGCATCAATAACCATCTGCCTGATCTCAGCACCTGTTTTAGCCAGAGCCTCCACATCCTCAGTATCAAGACTATCCAACTTGCTATTAATTTGATCTTTGAGACCACTCTCATCAAGAAACGCCCAGAAGGCTTCAGCAGTTGTAGCAAACCCTCCAGGCACCTGCACATCCGCCTGTTTCAGATTGCTTATCATCTCTCCCAGTGAAGCGTTTTTTCCTCCTACACGCTCGACATCATCCATGCCCAGGTCTTCAAACCAAATAACATATTCTTGCATTACTTAATCCTCATTTCATAAGGGGTGTATTAAAAACGAGACGGAATAATACATCATTGCAGCAAAAGTTTCATAAAAAATCCCCGTGTTTTTGAAAAAACAGGAAATATTCCACCTAAAGTATTATCATCCTGACTATCATAAACAGTATCAAAGGCAGTTTTTTATTATGACCACAAATGAAAGAACCGTTTTTTACGTTTCTGACGGAACAGGCATTACAGCAGAAACACTTGGACAAACCCTGCTGACTCAATTTCCTAACTACACCTTTACAAGAGTCCATATTCCATTTGTGGATTCAGAAAAAAAAGCTCAGGCTGCAGTAAAAAAAATCAACAGTTCTACTAGAAATAAGGGGGTCACAGCGCTGGTGTTTTGTACTGTTGTTGATGACGAAATCAGAGAAGTAATGAAAAGCTGCAATGCTCTTTTTTTCGATTTCTTCGAAACATTTATAACCCCTATGGAGCAAGAGTTAGGATGCACCTCATCACACGCAGTGGGTCGATCCCACGGAATGTCCGACTCATCAGTATATCTTGACAGGATGAATGCGGTAAATTTTGCAGTAGATAACGATGACGGTGTTACCACCATGAATTATGACCGTGCCGACATAATTTTAGTGGGAGTTTCACGCTCAGGAAAAACACCAGTATCGCTATATTTGGCTCTGCAGCACGGAATACATGCTGCCAACTATCCGCTTACCGAGGAGGATCTTGATAAAAGCTACATTCCGGAAATTCTTGAGCCATATCGAGAAAAGCTATTCGGACTAATTATAGATCCAATACGGCTACAAAAAATACGCTATGCCAGACGTCCGGATAGCCGTTACTCCTCACTTAACCAATGCCGAATGGAAGTTACTCAAATACAGAAAATTTTCAAAAGAGAAAAAATCAGGCATGTAGACTCTACATCTAAATCCGTAGAGGAGATCTGTGCAACAATATTGCAGTTAACAGGACTTAAAAGAAACAACTGATTTACTAAGTTCTTGCTCAAAAACCGCTTTGAACAAAAATCACAGATCGTGTATAATTTGCTCGCGGACGAATCAGGAGTTCGTATGGACTGCAAACAACCGGAATATAACCGGAATCTCGATAAACAACACAGTTCTCACGGCTGAATTTCAGAAAAATGAAAATATCAAAGACACTAAAATTCGCAGCAAGTTGGTGTATACGGGGGTTTTCGACCCAATCGTCTCTATTACTGTGCGTTTTAATGTTTTCATTATTGTCTCAAAACTGCAAAGCTGTAGAAATAATTGTCAACAATTCCAACGAAACCAAACAGATCAACAAAAGAGAATTAAGGGCAATTTTTGGCATAAAACTCAGCAAATGGAACAACAGCGGAAAAAACATTACTGTTGTTGTTTTTTCTAAAAAAAATCGCATTCACAATGATTTCTGCAAAAGCATACTAAGGGTTTTTCCTCATCAGCTATCTGCTGCATGGGACAGAATCACATATACTGGATCAGGACAAGCGCCGATCATGGTTGAATCTGCTGAAGAAATGATAAAAACAGTATCTACAATTCCCGGAGCGATAGGATATTTCAGGGACGTTACGGAAAACGACCCTTTATTTAAAATAGTGAAAGAAAGTGATGGACGTAAAAATATCGTTTTGAAAACGAAAAAAGATGGCGAATCCGTGAAGATCGTCAACATTGGAGATTAAGGATCTGAAAAGTAATAACTTTCAGTGAAATGGATAATATTTATCGATAACTTTTACAAAGTGGTGTTCTTATGGAAATTGTTAAAAATGGAGCTGTATCCAAAAAACTACTTAAAACATTATCAGTGGTAACATTACTGATAACAAGCAACATCTCTTATAGTGAATCTGATGTCTTCACTAATTTGAGATGGGATGGCTATATCAGCCAAGCTCTCATTTATACATCTGACAATAACTTTTTCGGAAATAGCGATGATAGTATCAGCACTGAATTTACTGAGCTTGAATTTCTATTCTCAGCCAGTTTTCTAAATGATTTTCAATTTTCAGGTTCTATTCTCTCAAGAAGAGCTGGTGAAAGTGATAATGGCAGCTTAAGAGTAGATCACGGTTTTCTAACATACACCATGCTTAACGACCTTAACTGGACATTTGGAGCCAGAGCGGGAAGAATCAAAGCTCCTTTCGGTTTTTATGGTGAAACCAGAGATATCGCATTTACCAGACCATCAATACTTACCCCCCAACAACTGTACCCGGAATTTGCCCGAGGACTCATGTTTACGCTTGACGGTATAGACTTTCATGGCCAAAGAAACTGGAATATCAACAGTCTTTCTTGGCAAATAGCACTGTCCAAAAAAGATCCTTCTGCTGAAGAGCTTGAAGATTTAACGAAAAGACAAATCACAGGGACTCCAAAATCCGACCTTTATGGTGCTGCCAGACTCCTATACGACTGGGATGCAGGAAAAGTCAGGCTAGCCATATCTTATGGAAAACTGGGATTCAGAGTTATAAATCAAGGTTATCCAGATACACGCATATCAACAAGAGCTGTTGTTCTATCCTCTGAATACAATGCTCGTAACTGGCAGATTGTAGGCGAATATTCCATGACCACTAACGATATTGAAAACCTGCAATCATATCACCAAAACAGTCATAATGATGGAGCCTCATATTACCTACAAGGAACATACAGACTATCACATGGATTGGAAGTTCTTCTAAGACGAGGATACTTATACCTAAATAAAGATGACAAAAGCGGTAAGGTATTTGAAGCTGAAGCATATGCAGACTTCATGAACGGGATTCTTGATACTCCAATTCCGGGGTATACTCAATATGCAGAAAATTGGGTAATAGGTGCAGGCTGGCATATAAACAGTGATATTCTCCTTAGAGCAGAATACCAAATTATTGAAGGAACAGCATGGGTTCCTGCTGATGACGCAATGATTCAACCTTTATCAATGGAAAAAGACTGGGATATGCTTATGCTTCAGGCATCTTATAGGTTCTAGGAAAATCGTCTATGAAAAAGAAAAAAAAGGTATTAGCTCTTTACTATACACAATCAGGGCAATTAAAAAACATTCTTGATTCATTCACTACCCCACTAATAAATGATTCTGATATTGAGCTCACTGTTGCTAAAATTGAACCGAAAAAAGAATACCCCTTTCCGTGGAAAAAGTTTTCCACGTTTCTGAATATATTTCCAGAATGCGTTTATAACGACCCTCCTGAAGTAGCGCTTGACGAAAAAATAATGGAAGAGGATTATGATCTGATTATATTGTCATACCAAGTGTGGTATTTATCCCCTTCCCTGCCATTCTGTGGATTTCTTAAAAGCAGATATGCAAAAAAACTTCTTAAAGACAAGCCGGTAATCACTCTGATAGGATGCCGCAATATGTGGCTTATGGCTCAAGAAGAGGTCAAAAGATTATTACAAGAAAATGAAGCAAAACATATAGATAATGTAGTTCTTACCGACCAGGGAAACTCTATAGAAAACTTTTTTACAGTTGTTCGATGGGTAATCTACGGTAGAAAAAACAAATTTTTATTTTTTCCACCAGCAGGTGTTGCTGAAGAAGAGATTAAAAATTGCTCCAGATTCGGCGAAAAATTAAAAGTCGCATTAAGTGAAGATCTTGAAAAAACAGGCGAGCCTCTTCTGAAGGGAATGGGGGCAGTAGAGGTAAATGAAAAATTGATAGCCAGCGAGAAAGCAGGCAGAAGAAATTTCTTAATTTTTGGAAAACTATTTAGAAAAATAGGAAATCAAGATTCTGTTTTCAGAAAAAACATGATGTATATATACATGGCAATATTTTTAACGCTGATTATCGCTGTTGTTCCTACAAGCATTCTGATTAAAACTATTTTAAAACCTCTAACAAAAAAAACCATACAAAAACAGAAAGCATATTATGAAAAACCCTCTGGCAGTTAGTGTACTGAAACCCTTACACACAGAAGTATCGAATACCTTGCTAAAACAATAAGCAATTCACCTAACTGCATGCCATACCCAAATATTATATTTGGCGAAATAATTTTTAAGCAACCCAGAAAAATAAGTCATATCAAAAATACTACTACTGTAATAAAAATTCAGCGCTTTTAAAGCGCTGAGTTTGCTCATCTTGATTTTTTAATCTTATAAACTTTGGCAATTATCTTTTCAAAAAAAATGCTCCTCTCCATCTAGCCCTAGCTGGCAAAAATAGCAAGGAGCAAATTATTAAAATATCCGGAATATTCTCTACTTTTTAACCACTGTAAGCATTACATACCCTGTTGAGAATCTACCACTCTCCGGTATAAACAACAGAATCTTTTGTCCATCCTGTAAATCTTTTGTTCTATATAACTCATCCAGCATAATATAAATTGAAGCAGAACCTGTATTCCCTTTTGTCTCAAGATTTGTAAAACACTTCTCTTTCGGAACTTTAAAATCAAGTTTTTCAAATATTCCAAGCATTGTTTCCCAGAAATAAAACGAAGACACATGAGGAAGATACCAATCAATTTCCTCTCCGGTTAGATTATGCCTTTCCATCGTTCTTGCAAGAAACTTTTCAAAATAATGAGGCATTTTGTCATTAAGTAATTTTACATCCTGTTTGGGAACCAGAACTGCTTGCTCCATTACTTCTTTAGGGCTAAATTGAGTCCAGCCTTTAATAGAACCATCCTCTTGTTTTTCTGAACCGGCATACATGCATGTATCTACTTCATCAGCATATGAAAGAATATCCATCCAATCAATTCTGAATGAAATTCCCTCTTGCTTTGGCTCTGGTTCAATCAACACTGCCCCTGCACCATCAGACAACATCCAGCGCAGAAAATCCTTTTCAAAAGCAATAATCGGATTTTCTTCTAATGCATTAATTCTGGCATCTGTCTCTTCCTCATAATTTTTTCCCCTAAGAAAAAATGAAGCAGCTTCAGAGGCACAAGCAACAGCTTTATTATACTGTCCGGCTAAAACACCATTATATGCATTTCGCATAGCGGTCACCCCACACAAACATACTCCTGAAGTAGAAACAACTTCGCACGATGGGTTTTTTAAAAGTCCATGCACCATTACACCATGATTCGGCATAATTTGATCCGGAATAGTTGTGCTTGCAGTAAGGGAGTCTATTTGATCAATAGAAAAATCATCATTTTCAAGCATCTTTATCGCATTTGCCGCCAACTGTGCATTTGTATAGTTTGCTTCTTTTGTAACTGGATCTATCGCATAATGCCTCTGTTTAATTCCATTGTTCCTCAGAACTATACGTCTTGCCCTAGAAGGTTTTGTAGTTGCTAATCCGAGCATTTCTTCCATGTGATCATTATCAACTGGCTCGTTCGGTAAAAATGACGATATGCTAGTTATATATGCTGATTTTTCTGAATTACTCATGGGTTTTCCTTTATCTATCTATTAAATATAAATTCCATCACGGATGGGTGTCCAAAGTATTTTTTCTTTATTTTCATTTCTTTTTAATCATAATTAAAAATTATTAACATCGGTGCTGAAGCAGCTATTATAATTACATCAAATATTATGTATATAGCAAAGTCGATATAAAATGGTTATCTTTTAGTTAATCACTGCAACTTATTGTAAAAGATCAATTTTCTCCTGTAGTTTAAGATGCCATATCAGTACCGAAAGAGAAATTATTTTCACCCTCCAACCTAACTATAGCTATATTATTGGCCAAATCAAGAAACACCCCCATTACTCCGAACAGATCAACTCAGCAATATAATGATAAAATCCCCTGAAAAAACAACTTCAATAAAAACCAAAAGATATCTTTATAGTAATAAAAAACACGACCATCAACCAAAAGTCGATGGTCGATAAAAGAATCATATTAAACTAGGTAGTTCTCTGGTTATTGATGACGCTTGTGCCAACATTGCCATGTCAGGATCTGCCTTTATTGCGCTACTGATTTTCGCCATAATTCCAGATGCCTCTGAAACCGTATTTATCTTGCCGTTATATTTTGCTTCAGAAGTTACGACTTCATCAGTTTTATTATTTTCAACCCCGGCAGCTTGATTAGCTTCCGTTTTTACCCCTGTTGATTTCTGATTGGCAATTCCTGAATTATTCAGATACTGATTGCTTATATTGACGTTAATAGACATCGCTCTCTCCTTAGTAAAGTCATTTTTTTGACTACAACCATAAAAACAACAATTTTCAGTGCCGTTTTTATCTCTTATAGTCAATACTTTGCAAACAATATGCCAATCACTAAAATTCAACGTCTGTGCGAATTCTGCTCTCTCTGCGCTCTTTTATCATATCGTCAGCTAATTTATATGCTTCATCAGCAATATCCTGATTGCTTTTTTCTGTACCGGCAGACAAAAATCCTTGCATGGCTTTAGCTGCAAAATAATCCCTCAAATCCATTCCGGTATTAGCTGACCCATCTTTTTTTACTGTTGGAAACGCCTTCTTGTGCATATATCTCTCCTTGATTATGAATATTATTTTTACGCTTAGATAATACCGCAATTAAGATTTAAATAGAAAGTAGTAAATTATTCTTAAACTCCAGCTAATAATCCTGCCTTTGGTGTCGATAGATAATAATAAGAGAATATAATTCCGCCTAACTTCGCAGTTTTTTAACTTAGTAATTACTATACTTGAACAGATAAACTAAAAAAGCTTAACGAAAATGAATATTAATTTAATAATTTCCCTAAAAAATATCTGTGCAAATACGATTTCCGAGATTGGTTTAATTTATTCAAAACTAAATAATAATGAAACTATAAAATCGTTAATCTCTATATTAATTATATCTATTATTATTTCTTTAAGTCTTAGCTCGAACTTCTCAAAAGCTCAGGGCAGTAGACGCTTCGCGATTACCAATAGTAAATTTTCATATAAGCCGCTTAGAAAAGGGCGCTTTTTAAATCATAAAAAAGAGGCATATGAAGAATTGGTATGCAACTATGCAGAATCTATAGATTCAGAATGTGCAGCTATTTCGCACCCTCCTTGCAAAAAACTTGTTCCGATTGCTTTCAACTATTGTCGTTTAGAAGTCTATCGGCAGATGCACCCACAAGTCACCTCAAGGGCAGAAGACTTATTCTGGTCAAGAAAATTCATGTACTGCGTCAAGTCTGCAACCAAGGCTCTGGTTACAAATCCTGATCGCCAAGACAAATACTGCAATAACGGCGATGAAGAATTTTTTGAAGAAAACAATAACAATTCGATAGAAGATGATTTTTTTGAATGATAAACTGTACTTCTATTGAGCACTTTTATTAAATTCCACTCTGTTTCTACCATTTTCTTTAGCTGAATACAGTGCTGAATCAGCTCTTTCTACAAAATGATTTTCCGGTTCGTTAGGATAGTATTCAGCACAACCAAAACTTGCAGTTATTTGAATAGCTTCTATTTCTGTTCTAACAGGATTCTCCTCAATACTTTTTCTTACCCTCTCAGCAAAACCAACAGCTCCTTCTAAATCACATTTTGGCAAAATAACGACAAATTCCTCACCACCATAACGACAGACTATATCCATTTTTCTTGCTTGTTTTGTAACTCTTGAAGCAATTTCCTCTAATGCAATATTGCCGCTAACGTGACCATATGTGTCATTAAATTTCTTAAAATGATCAATATCCAGTATTACAATGCTTAGATAACTTTCTCCTGCACAGCGCTGATATTCATTTATACGACGTATTAGCTCATCCTGAAAATACGCAAAGTTTTTTAATCCTGTAAGTTTGTCCGTTGTTGCCAAGACATTCAACATATCAGCCTTTCTTTCAAGATCGCTATACAGTTTTTCTATCTCTTTTTTAGATTCTGAAATCTCACTATTCTGCTCTTCTACAGTTTTATACAAATCCGCATTATTAACAGCTGTAATAACAAAAGAGCAAAGTTTTTCAATAATACTTATGGCCTGATCATCAATATTGGCTATCTCATCTAAACTCCAAAGTAAAACTACAGCAATAACTTTTCCAGAACTCCTTACATCTCTAACCGGCATACTTAAAAAAGAGCATGGAATATCCATAGCTTCTATTCCCGCTCTATCATTATCAGACATTGGCAAATCCACTATCTGCCTTACATCAGGTATATAGAAGTGTACATCCTGACAAAAAGATGTAGCTAAAGCCCCTGATCGAGGATCAATATCATAAATATATTCTTTACCAAAGTTTATCCAAGCAATACTTCTATGGTCTGTCATATCTTTTGAAAAGGAGTAACGACAATACAATTTATCTTTTTCTTTATTTTGAAAATATATTCCAAAACAATCAAAATTAAACCGTCTAAACAGCTCTCCTGCAAAATTACTATATATCTGTTTTGGAGCTGTCAGGTTATTTATACCAAGCACAAAATCAAGAAAACGCTGCTGTTCTTTTGCTGCGACTCTTATTTTTTCTCTATTGTCACCAATACACCTTATTATCTGCAAAGAATGCAACCTTGGGGAAAAGTATTTTAATATTTCGATAATAGGTTTAACATCTTCCTCAACAACCTTTTCACTTTGCTTAAACAATGAAATAGAGCCTATAAGCTCATTTGATAAACCTTCCCCAAAAAGTATTGGGACAATGGCCATAGAATGAAGCTTCATACGCTGAAAATGGTTTTTCATATTATTGCTGAATTTACTGTTATTTTCCCAGTGATAATACATAACAGTACCTTTTTTAAGAACCACCATACTTTTACCAAACTCCGTTATCGGAAAATGATATTTAGCATAAGTTGTTTCTAAAACACTAAATTTCTCCGGCAGTTTTACTACTTCAAAAAACATGTTCTCCCTGTCTTCATCAGGAAAAGCAATAGTATGCCCATCGAATTCATCAAGACTAATAATATAATCAGATAATATTTTTGATAGTTCATGAAGATTTGCTGCCGTACAAATTGACTTTATCCACTTGTGCTCTATTTCACTGCTCATAGATATAACCGATACCAATTAAAGTTATTTACAAAATAAAATTTAGCACAAGAAATCAAATGCAACAGACTGATTACAAAGAAATAAGCCTAAAATTCACTATTTAAGATACTGCTCACAAAATATATGCCTATTACTTGCATACCTCTACGCATATTACATATCCGATAATTTAAATATTTAAAAAAATAATTTATTAACAAAAATCATTTGACTTAAAACCTTAGTAATGGGATATTCATCCCACTTCAATGCTTTTAAAATTTTATGGGGACCTTCATGCAAATATATTTAGATTACCAAAAACACAAAAAACTACTGCTTGGAATTATTTCTGTAATTTTCATCAGTTTTTTAATACGCACCGCATGGATATGTGATGACGCAATGATAACATTCAGATCTGCCATGAATTTTAATCACGGCTATGGAATGGGCTGGAATATAACTGAAAGAGTTCAGGCATTTACTCACCCTTTATGGTTCTTTATTATCTCTATAACATCGTTTTTAAGTGGAGAAATTTTTTATACGACAATCTTTGCATCCATTACCCTAAGTACTGCAACTATTATCCTGTTAATATCGAAAGTTTCTCGATCCATATCATGGGCAATTATAGGACTTACAGCTATTTCTCTTTCAAAATCTTTTGTTGAATTTTCAACATCAGGTTTAGAAAACCCCTTATCTCATTTAATGCTTATGACCTGCATTATTCTGCTTTATAACAGACAGGAAAAAGACTTTAAGAGATTGTTTTTGCTTGTATTTACAGCTTCTTTAACTGTTTTAAGCAGATTTGATCTTGCCCTTATTATTACTCCTGCAATAATTGCTTTTGCCATACCTAGTTATGGCTACAAACAAATATTCAAAGCCGTAATAATTGGCTCTATTCCTTTAACATTATGGCTACTTTTTTCAACCCTCTATTTTGGCTTTCCTTTCCCAAATACAGCTTATGCTAAATTAAGCACAGGGATACCAAGTTCTGAACTGATATCGCAAGGTTTTATTTATCTACTTGACTCGTTCAGCAGAGACCCTATCACATTAACAACAATTCTCCTCACATCAATTATTGCCATTACCCACAAAAAACTTATGGATATTGCTATTACTATCGGAATAGCGCTTTACCTTATTTACATAATTAAAATCGGAGGAGATTTCATGTCCGGCAGATTCATATCTGCTCCATTTATAGTTGCTGTAGCAGTTTTATGCCGCCAAAAGAGCATAAATATAAAATTTTCTGCCGGCATTGCTGTAATAATTTTAGCCCTTGGTGTTGCTCACAAATCCCCCGCCATTTTTAACAATGACAGCTTTAGTAAAAGAGATTATAAAAAAACAGGAATTGCAGATGAAAGGGGTTATTACTATCAAAAATATGGCCTGCTAAATTACAAAAGAAAAGGACAAATAGATATTGATGATTGGGGTTATAAAGGTCGCATCAAAAGAGTTCGTATAAAAGGAGCAATTGGTCGAAACGGACTCACAGACGGTCCTGAAGTACATATTATTGATTACCATGCACTATCCGACCCTCTTCTAAGCAGGCTAGAACAAAAAGCAGGAACAGGATGGAGAATCGGCCATTTCAGAAGAAGACTGCCAAAGGGGTATAAACAATCAATTATTAAAGACATGAACCTTATCGAAGATAAAAACCTCTCGAAATACTACGATAAAATCAGGATTATCACCCGCGATTCCATATGGAGCAAAGAAAGACTATTTACCATTATTAAAATGAACATCGGCAGTTATGATCATTTGCTACACAATGAATATGACCCGGTATCAATCACTGTTGATGCAAAAGAGATGACGGTAAAAAGAACAGGAACCAAGTGGAATGCCGCCGGAAACAAGCAGTTCTATCATATGAATGTGGCTTTTAAAAAAGCTACTAAAGCAAAAATGATTGATATAAGTTTAGATCATAATGATAGATATATAATTGAATTTGAATCTGAAGACAATAAAACAGCATCACTAAAAATAGAACCTAAAAACCCCGTTAGAGGAGGCGGATTAAGAAGATATATGCTAAGTCTTCCTAAAGACATTAAAGGCAAAAAAATCAAAAAGCTCACCATCGAACCTATTGACGGAGATGGGAAATACTCCTTAGGTCATATCAGGCTTATATAATTTAAAAAATAGAAAATCGCCGGGAGCTATAATCAATTAGCTCCCTACTCTTACGATAAACACTTTAAGCCCTACAACACGCTAGGTATCATGCGGGTAAAATTCCAGCAAATCCAGGTAAATACAATAGAGAAGAAAAAAATAATTACAGCCAAACCGATAAACAGTCTGGCACGGTTAATTGCAGCTCTATCTTTCACCACTACAGTATCCCGCAGAAGTTTTTCTCCGGGAATTGGATACTGCTTATATCTTATTATCAAAACCGACTTTTTTATAAGAGCTCCTACAAAAAACAGAAAACCTGAAAACAGAAAAATAACAAGCATTTTAAAAACATAAATAAAATATTCCACCTTAGCAGCACTAGATCCTATATGGGCTCTTACCGAAAAATAGTTAACCATAATCAGAAAAATGACACCAAGAATACACAAACAGCAGAGCACAAGCACAAATCTCTTTTTTGTGTTAAGATCTGCTTTCATTATCTCTTTTTCGCTCATAGAAGATTTTCCAGTCTTTTTGGCAATTTGATAACCGATAACTTACATTTGATCTGTTTTTGTCTTATCTGCAAATATGAGCAGACTTTATCATAGTTTGCTGACAAATACCTGAACTGATCCCTAAAATCATACACCAATGGTTCATTAAATGAGTATAGTAAATATTATCGCGAATATTTTTTCATTCGCCAAAAATACATCTGAAACAGAAGATATTTATAGCAATGGAATCAAGTGGTATCCAGGAATAGAACATGGTAATCCTCCCCCATTTTCTTCAGACAGTCATCAGATTCACACTAAAATAAACAAAATTGATAACACCGAAACAACAAAAAAACAAAGCGACTGGTCTGTAAAAAGTTTTGATATACCTGAAACGGAAGGAAAAGTAAGATTTCATGATCTCAATCTGTCAAACGAATTAATGCACGCACTGTCCGACCTTAACTTTAAATATTGCACACCGATCCAAGGATTAACCCTTAAAGATTCAATTGCAGGAGCAGATATTCTCGGCAAAGCACAAACAGGAACAGGAAAAACAGCTGCATTTCTTATTTCAATTATTTCCAGACTTCTTGAGTCAGATTCCTGCAAAAGAACCGATTCACCTCGCGCTCTAATCCTTGCTCCTACAAGAGAACTTGTTCTTCAGATAGAACAAGATGCTAAAAAACTACTGAAGTATATGAACAATGTCAGAATTCTTTCTCTCTATGGAGGCACAGAATATTCCAAACAAAAAGATAAATTCAATAAATGCGATCCGGATATTGTAGTTGCCACCCCCGGAAGGCTACTGGATTTTCAGAAGAGACAGGACATTCAACTAAACAGAATTGAAACTTTAGTTATTGATGAAGCTGACCGCATGCTTGATATGGGATTCATTCCCGATGTACGTCAAATTGTCTATAGCACACCACACAAAGACAGACGTCAAACCCTATTTTTCAGTGCAACAATGACTGATGACGTTAACCGACTTGCAGCACAATGGACGCGCAATCCAGTTATTGCAGAAACCGAACCAGAACAAGTTGCAGTTGACTCTGTAGACCAGAAAATCTATATCATAACTGAACAGGAAAAACTTAAATTTCTCTTAAAAATACTTTCTGAAGCAACGACGGAAAAAGTAATAATTTTTGCTAATATGCGCTCAAAAGTCAGAAACTTACATGAGCAGCTTATAAAAAATGGTATTGACTGCGATATACTTTCCGGAGAGGTATCTCAAAACCGCAGAATTTCTACTCTGAAAAACTTCAAAAACGGCAATAAAAAAGTACTGGTTGCAACAGATGTGGCTGGCAGAGGTTTGCATATAGACGATATTTCCCATGTAATAAACTTTACTCTCCCTGAAAATCCAGAAGACTATGTCCATCGAATAGGTAGAACCGGCCGCGCAGGAAAAAACGGCATTTCAATCAGTTTTGCCTGCGAAGAAGACTCTTTTTATATTCCTGCAATTGAGGAATATCTTGGTGAAAAACTTAATTGTGAATATCCGGAAATATAAACATAACTTGTAATTCTATAATTCATAGCTAATCAAGATAAAATCCAAAAAACCGATTAAGTCATTTTCCACTTTATCAATAACCACTAACTCAATAAATTTTTAAATTTCTGTTGGATTTGCTTTAAACAACAATATGTAAACAAGCATGCTTGAACAAATTTAATACAACTGAGACGTAAGCTCCTTAATTTAACAGGAACAGGACAAACGATCACAAAATAAGTACCAAAGTACTATTGTTAAAATCCCTCAAATCCGGAAAATAGAACCTGTAAGACATATTAAGTTAAACGTCCATTTAATAGTCTGCGTTGGCTAAAGGTTAATAACTTAACATGGGGATTTAGCGACGCAGACATTTTTTTAAATACGGACAAGACAAAGAATAAGTGATAATGGGGTAACGCATTCGTATCAGTAAAAACATGGGGTTCTGATGCGAATGCGTTTTTTATTTG
>QZLD01000046.1 GCA_004796385.1 Gammaproteobacteria bacterium
CCATAAGAGCAGACTAAACGGCAGAATCAAGGCTCTTTAATCCTTTAAAGCCTTAGTCTTTGCTGAAACACTTTGCTGAACAACAACCCGGAACAGATCTCTGCTCTGGGTTTTGTTGCATCTGCTTTATGCAATTGCTAGAATCACCACACTATAAATATTATTATTTTCTGAACTGTACTTATTGAAATAAAGCAGCTCAAACAGCAAGATAGCTGATTTTTTGTCCTTTACCAAACCTGCATTGATGAATATGCTTTTTATTTATCAATCGTAATAATTGCGATTTGCCCCACTGAACAGGTGTGATTGCTATTTATACAAATAAGGTTATTAAATGAGGACAAAAATGAACACCCAACAAACAGCCGCTAGAATATTTAATTGGTGCCTGCCTATTCTCTCAAAAGCATCATCCCTGCTTCTGCTTCTCACCTGCATATTATCAGCAACTCTATTATCAGGCTGCTCTGACAGCGAAGAAAATAAAATAACAACACCACCACTTGAAAAAAAAGAACCTGATTTTGTCTATTTTTCTGACTACTCACAATTAGAGACCATTCCAATATGGAAGCTTCGTTTCAAGCCTGAAGCCCCTCTCAGTGATAAGGATTATTGGTCTGAACCACGAATAATGTTTGTTCGTACAATTGAGCGCAAAGAGAACCAACGACGTGGCCACCCAGGAATTCTCTCACAAAAACTTGATGGAACAGATGTACGGATGATAATACCACCTGAAGATCTGGTTGCTCCTGAAAATGCAGTGATGCGCCACCCTCCAGCCCGCTCCCCCAACAACCGCTATATTGTAGTAAGTCTTAGTAGCAGCAAAGAGGGTTTCTATCTCTACAAAGTGTTATTTGATCTTCAAGAAAACACCCGAGAAGTGATTGCTCATGGAGGGGGGCCTCCAAACTTTATCTGGACAGAAGACAGTGAAAACATAATCTTCTATCTGGACTTCAAAATGAAGAACTACCACATCCCTACAAAAACCTTAACCGACAGACCAATGATTAATTCAAGTGGAGGAACACTCTACCTAAGAGGCAACACCTTTATCGCTGCCCGTAAAGATCGACTAGAATTTAGCAGCTTTGAAGGGAAACTATTAAAAACCATAAAACTACAACCTCTAGAAGGAAATATTCAGATATACCATAACCTCTCACAAGATGGCAACTATTTCTATTATATGGGAGAAACTGGCCGTATATTTGATATCGAGCAAGAAAAGGTAGTATTCAGCTATCCAGACATTAGATACAGTCCAACTAACATGATATTTAACCTTAATAATAACCTCATATTTTTTCACAAAAAGAAAGTGAAATATGTGGAACATAATTTCAAAACTGATTCTTATCAAATATTGGCGCCAACCTCAATGGGAGAGATGGCTTCAATCATTAACTATCCTCCCATCTATCCTAAAGCAGAGTAATATATTCAAATCTATGAGAGCAGAGTCGTTGATTTGCCAGAAATCCATAAACCAAAGAGAGTCCAGTCAAAAAGCGAATAGATTCAAAAAACACGAATTGAGTACGAAGGAAATAAAATGAGATACCCTACAACCGCAAGTGTCAAAGCTACAAGCAAAAGAACCACAAACAAAAAAGCCTATATTCATAGCAAAATACTATCAAAACTAGTATTAATGCTGTCGCTATTCTTAATGCTTACAATAAGTGGTTGTAGTGATAGTCACGATGACGGATACAATGATATCTACAGTGATGGCTATGATGAACTATCACCAAGAGATAAAGAAATAGTTGACGAAATAAGGAGGAGAAAAAAGAAAAAAGCGGAAGAGGAAAGAAAGGCAAAAGAACCGCCAAAACACAGATTTGTTAAGGTGGAAGAGTTCAAAAATGCCCCCTTTGAAGACCTTAGCAATAAAGCCAGCTATGATATGCCCCGCCTGCAATTTACTAAGGAAACCGACCCAATGGAACTCGAAAGAATCTGGTCAATAAAGATTGATGGCACCGATTTAAGACAGGTTGTAAGCTATGACACGCTTTATAAAACCTATGAAGACCAGGCAGGTTTGGACATATTATCTCGCTCTCCAAATAATCGCTATATCGTCATGACCTTTCGAAATAAAGACATGAGACATCACAATATAGTCATATACGATTTAAAGACAAAAAAGATAACAAGACTTCCCACTGACAATGTTACCGGTTACGGGGGATATTACTATAACTGGAAACCTGATAGCAGCGGCTTCTTCTTTTCGTTATCTAGCAGCACCTATTTTCATAGTTTAGTAACTGGAAAAACTAAACAGTTGCCCTTGAAATACAGGTGCCATATTAGATTGTTTGTTGATGAAAAACTTGCATGTGGTGGTTACGAAAAAGGCAAATATACATATGCATTTGTAGATACCAATGGAAGAATATCGAGTAGTTTTAAAATACCAACGGAAAAAAATATTGGTTTTGGACGATATACAAAACTCGATATTGATGGGCAATATTTTATATATTCACTAGAGAAAAGTGATAGATATGGATCACAATACATCGGCACATATTTATATGATATTAACCAGAAAAAAAATATTAGAAACTTACCTGATTTTTCTGGAGAAATTATTCTGGCGTCTGTCAAAAGCAATATACTGTATTCATACATTCCCCCGGACTTTTATGAGTACAAAATAGATAGCCCTAATAATAAAAGAAAATTGCTTTTAGAGATTGAGGTAACAAAAGATAGCTCATATCCATCTGATGGATCTATATACAATTTGGGGGGGTTAGCTAAATGACAAAACAGCAGGCTGTCATATTGATCCTGTAGATATAATTTTCTGTGATATTATCACAACTACTACCGCAGGAATTGTTCACTGAGGAGATATTAATTTATCTAAATAATACGAATTAATA
>QZLD01000310.1 GCA_004796385.1 Gammaproteobacteria bacterium
AAAATATGTTCCCTCTTTTTATTATGGAAGATGGCTCACGAGGTGCCGCAGCTGAAAAAAGTCTTACCGATCATATTCAGGATGGAGCCTCATACGTGGTAGGTGTACTTGTTGGTGTCAGCTCATCTGTTTGGGCAGTCTCCTCTTTTAGTCTGGAAGAGGTTAAATATAAAGAGATAATAAGTAAGTCTAAAGAGTTTGCAGGGGGATTGCTAAAGAACTTTAACGGTATTGGTGGAGAGCCTGAACTGACATTTGATGGTTCTCCATACAAAGTTACACTTGGTGGAATCGAAAAAGATGACGGAGAAGACAGTAGCTACAGAAGCTTCTCTGATGGATATAAAGCCGGGGTGGATTACTATTTCAAAATGGCAGAGAAGGAATAGTGATGTGGCGATTTCTCCCGCCTCCTATTTCGGCAGGGGGAATCGGGAAATATTTGAAATATCGGCTTAGCTTCACATTTTTGCCTATTCTTTCTTGCCATAATTCGTTGTAGGTTCTATACCTTTTTCAGGAATAGATAATAAACAGACATAGAGGGAGGAAGTGCCATGGCTGTTAACAGAACACCGGAAATAGGGTGCTGGTACGAGAGTGATCTTGAAGGAACATTTGAAGTTGTCGCCTATGACCCGGATGACAGAACTATTGAGATTCAGTATTTTGATGGCGCAGTTGAAGAGATAGATATGGATGGCTGGATTGAGCTTGCAGCCCGTCCTACGGAGGCTCCGGAGGATTGGAGCGGTAGTTATGATATTGAACAGGAAGACTACGGTGTAGATCTTGATCGCCACCATTCTGATAGTGGCGATTGGCAAAATGCAGTTGATTCGTTTGAATAGTATTTTGTATTCTTGAAAATCGAGTTTATAAAAAACATTCCCCAAAAAAGACTATCTTTGGGGAATGCAGATCTGAAAGGTTGTTTGGCTATTTATCTGCGCTAACGGTTCTCTCCGTTGCCCAGGCTCGCAGGTGAGCTACCTTTTCTGCCATTACAACTGATAACGGTCTGGTTTTGCTGATCTCTTCTGCCAGATGCTCTGTATTCAGATCTTCTTCGCGTTCTTTGGCAAGATAGAGTGCAGATACAACCGCTTGCTCAATTTCTGCTCCGGTAAATCCGGTGCTTATTTTGCCTAATTTCTTCAGATCGAATGTGTTTGCATCTTTGTCTCTTTTGTTGATATGAATCGCGAATATCTCTTCGCGCACATCTTCTTCAGGAAGATCAACAAAGAATATCTCATCCAGACGTCCCTTTCTGATTAATTCCGGCGGGAGTCGGTCAATTTCGTTGGCAGTAGCAACTATAAATATCGACTGTTTCTTTTCCGCCATCCATGTTAGCAGCGTGCCTAACATTCTTCTTGATGTTCCAGTGGTGTCGCCGCCGCTATCTCCGGAAACAGCTTTTTCAATTTCATCTATCCAGAGAACGCAGGGAGCCATTACTTCTGCTGTTTTAATAGCCTCACGCAGATTCTTTTCAGTTTCACCGATAAATTTATCGTAAAGAGCTCCCATTTCCAGCCTTAATAAAGGCAATCCCCACATTCCTGCGACAGATTTTGCCGCCAGACTTTTACCTCCACCTTGCACACCAACAAGCAAAATGCCCTTTGGCGGTTCCAGTGATTTATCATTTCCAAGAAAAACGTCTGTTCTTATCTTTAGCCATTTTTTAAGATTTCTTAGTCCGCCGACTTCCGAGAACTTTGCTGTGTCATATTCAAAGGAGAGGGCACCATCTCTGTCCAGCAGCCGATATTTTGCCTGTAGCACTTCCGGCATATCCTCTTCGGTTATTGCTCCATCGTTTTCAATGGCATTACGAATCAGCTTTCTGGCATCAACAGCAGTTAGTCCAGCCAAATTACGCAAAAGTTGGTCAAGTGATTCACGATCGGTTTTGACTGTTCCTCCAAGGTTTTCTCTGCTCCATTGGCGCGCCTCTTCTCTGACAATATCTTCCAGTGTTGCAGAATCAGGCAGAGATGGCTCAAAACGTGAAACGTGAATTTTAATCTCCGGAGGAGTCTCAAAACTGTGGCTGATAAATACCAAGGTAACACCAAGCTCGGCGTGATTCAGGGCAATCTCTTTTATTAGCCGAACTGTAACCGGTTCTTCCAGATATGGGTGAAAGTCAGGTAGGACAACTACCCCTTTGCAGTTGCCCTCTTTTATATATCTTAATAATTCAACAGGATCGGCAAGGTCTTCGTGGGCCGGCCCTTCAAATTCCAGACGACTCAGTCCTTCTGTAACACTCCATTGATAGAGAGGGCGTCGAATAGACAATCCAAGATCTGTAATCATCTGTACTATGCGTTTTTCTTCCGCAGTTTCAATAACAAGCAGTGATGTTCGCCCTTTTAGCAGCAATTCCAGATCTTTCTTGTCATCCATAAGAATTCCTTTTTATCTATATTTTATGATTCTGATATAATACATTTTGTTAGATAGTATTTCATATTTTTATTGAGGATTTTCACCAATGGCAATTATTAAAAAGGTAATTATTTTTCTTATCATTGCAGCAGTTGCCTACAAGGTAGCTCCTTTTATCCTTGATAAGGCTAAGCAGGCAATTGATGAATCCAATCAGGCACTTGAAACCAGAAAAAAAGAAAATATGAAAGAGCAAAAGAATAAAGGAAAATCCACAAGAGAATCCATGGATGTAGAAAACCTTCTGGAAAAGAGCCATAGAGAAAGATATGAAAAAAAGTTTTAATGTCCTGCTTAATTAAAAATAAAAACATCTGTTACATATAGTTGTTATACTTTTCTATAATGACTTTTTTTCAGAAATGGCAGGCGCGGAGCAATAATTGAAAACTGAGATAATTCATAGAGATTACCCGCAGGATATTGCCGCAAAACTGGCTATTACCCCTCCTGTTATGTCGCGAATTTACGCGGCCAGAGGAATAACATCTGCTGAAGAGGTTGATCTCTCTCTAAAAAATTTGCTGCCTTTTTCTGAGCTGGGAGATATTAATAAAGCTGCCGCTATTGTTATTGCGGCTATTGAAAAATCGGCAACAATAACTGTTATTGGTGATTATGATGTCGATGGTGCAACCAGTGCAGCACTTGCAATCAGGGCGTTAAAGTTATTTGGAGCATATAATGTTGATTACATTATTCCTAACCGATTTAATCATGGCTATGGGTTAAGTGTTCCATTAATTGAGGAGCTTTATCCTCAATCTGAAAATGATCTTATTATTACAGTTGATAATGGTATAACCTCTTATGACGGTATTAACCTTGCAAAAAGTCGGGGATTTAAGGTTATTGTTACAGACCACCATCTTCCCGGGGAAAGACTCCCGGCCGCTGATGCCATTGTCAATCCAAATTGTAATTCTTCTCAATTTGCAAGTAAAAATCTTTGTGGTGCAGGAGTTGCGTTTTATATGATGTCTGCTGTTCGTGCCCAAATGCGCGATGACGGTTATTTTCGGAAAAAGGGTATTCAAACACCTAACATGGCAAAATTTCTTGATTTAGTTGCGCTTGCAACTGTTGCAGATGTTGTCCCCCTTGATCGCAATAACCGTATTCTGACCAGTTACGGACTTAATCTGATTCGCAAAGGAGAGTGTGTTGCCGGAATCAGTGCAATTCTCAAAGTGGCAGGTAGAGAGGCATCAACCATCGGCAGCAGTGATATTGGATTTGTTATCGGTCCCAGACTAAACGCTGCCGGCAGGTTGGATGATATGTCGCTAGGGGTGGAAATTCTGCTTGAGGATAATCCATACAGGGCCGAAGATATGGCCTATAAGCTGGATGGCTTTAATAGTCGCCGTAAAAATATTGAATCAGATATGAAAAAAAAGGCGCTTGAAGAGCTGAAAACAGCATATAGTAAACTTATTGAAAACCCTTGTAGCTTTTGTCTTTATGATGAAAATTGGCATCAGGGAGTTATCGGTATTCTTGCTTCAAGGATAAAGGATAGCTACAACAGGCCTGTGGCGGTGTTTACAGAATCAGGTGATGATAAAGACAGCATTAGCGGTTCAGTACGCTCTGTGGATGGTCTGCATATACGCAATGTTCTTGATAAGATAAACAAAAGTTCCCCCAACCTGATTTCTCGTTACGGAGGCCATTCTATGGCTGCCGGGTTAAGCATTAAAAAAACCGATTTGGAGCGGTTTAAAAATTTATTTGAATCTCATGTCGGTGGAATTATTGCAAACAGGGATATGACAAAAAAAATAATTACAGATGGGCAATTGAGCGCAGAAGAATTTTCTTTAGATATAGCTCAGTCAATACGGGATGGAGAGCCATGGGGCCAGCATTTTCCTGAACCAATTTTTCACGGTGTTTTTGAGATTGAAGAAAAAACATCAATCAATGATAAACACACTCGTTTTGCTTTGCGCCCAAAAAAATGCAATTTCTCAGTTGAGGCGATTATTTTTAATCACAATATTGATGAATTTGCCGGAGCTTCCGAGGTAGTGGCTGTATTTCAATTAACGGTTAACCACTACCGTGGTTTTACAAAGCTGCAATTAATCATCCAGCATTGGGAAAAAGGGTAGGGCATTATGCCCCCAAGCGGCCTCTGGCCTTATCCAAAACCCCCTGATCCTGTTTGATGCGCTCTTCACGCAACTGTTGCACTCTCATTCCCAGCTCTTTTGCTCTTTGCTTTTCTTCGCGGCGCAATTTGTCTCTTATTGATTTAAGAGCTTCTTCAGACAGTTCGTTTGTAATAAAGCTTTGATCCTGTCTCATTATGTAACGACCTAGTCTATCAAGATATTCATCAGTTATTTCATCAACTTCAAGGGTTCTCTGAATAAGCCCCAGAGACGAGAAGTTATGTATTTTGAGAATTATCTGGCTATTATCGATATCCGCTTCCATTGCTATGGAAACCGGGACTCTCTTTTTAAGTTTAAAAACACTTTCCGTTACATTGCTACGCAGGTTTCGCTTTTTCTTCTGGTCAAACTCAAGTTTATGGCTTAGTAAAAAACTAACTTGTTGCTCTATTAGTTTTTCTCCTTTTACCTCAAACTCAAGGTCTTCATCCTTATCACAAACGAAAGACAGTGCTACCCGCTTCATTGCTTGGGTACTATCAACAGAAACCTTGTAATTATCCTGCAGTAACCCTTGCAGTTCCCCAACTCCTGTAATCTGATAACTGACTGTTATTTCTCTTTGTAGATAGATTATGGCTTTAACCAGTTCATCAAGATAATTAAAAACCCGTATCAATTTCGGCAATATATCGTTTCTGTAATATTGCTCACGTTGTTCTATCTCTTTTGCTCGTGCCTCTTCTGAGAGTTTTCTTTTGTTTGCTTCTTGTTTTAATTCATCAAGGAGTGCCATCTCGTTTACCTCGGAGATAATATTATTGTTAATTTTAGTATCTGTTAATATTAAAGCCAGTCTCCCGTGTGCACGGGTTCTCATTATAATAATTTTTTATCTGTTTTGACCGATATTTCTCTGATGCCAAATTAGGCTGCTGAATTTCAGAGTTTGCTAATTATACACTTTTTTTTATGCAAGCATAGGCTGAATGGTTATGAATTGATTCAAAATTTTCGGATTCGACACAATATTCACTAATTCTATCATCAAGGTTCAATCTACTTGCTACATCTCTTACAACATCTTCCACGAATTTTGGGTTATCATATGCTCTTTCGGTTATAAATTTCTCGTCCGGCCTTTTAAGAAGGGCAAACAGTTCGCATGAAGACTCTTCCTCTACGCAATTGATAATATCCTCTATTGTTACGCCTTCGTCGGCAAGAACATTTACTGTTACATGAGATCGCTGATTATGAGCTCCATATTCGGAGATTTTTTTGGAACATGGACACAAACTTGTTACTGGAACTATAACTTTAATATTTACTGAAGCTTCGCCGTTCTTTATCTCTCCGATAAAGGAGGCTTGATAATCAAGGTAGCTTTTAACTCCTGAAACCGGGGCTTTTTTTTCAACAAAAAACGGAAAATCAAATTCAACATAAACAGATTCCGACAGCAGCTTCTGTTTTACCTCAAACAGTATTTGCCTAAAGACTTCTGTTGATACAGGCTGGCGCTGATTGTGCAATATTTCAATAAAGCGCGACATGTGTGTGCCTTTAACTTCTGCAGGAAGATCTACATACATAGATACGTTCACAACTGTAGACCGCGAGTGTCCATCTGCATTTTCTATTGTCAAAGGGTATTTTATATCCTTAATACCAACCCTGTTTATGGCTATTTTTCTGGTATCAGCGCTACTTTGTACGTCCGCTATCGACGCTGATTCATGCCTGGGCATTCTGGTCATTAATTTTTTGGCTCTCTGTTATTTTTCTACATCCGCTATTCTTGCCGTAAGGCAAGGGTATATCGGACAGGTGGAAATTATAACAAATAATGTTATGTTATTACAGTTTGTCTCTTGGTGATTTATGTGGCGGCAGCTTTACTTGCACACATCACCATTGAACAAATCAAAGTTATTCTTCCAGAATTACCCCAACGTTGTCATTTTCCGGCTCATCAAGAATGCTGGGGCCAATAAGATCTTCCGATATTTCTCTTAAAGCAACAACTGTCGGCTTATCTCTGTCCCACTCTACCATTGGCTCAGCACCTCTGGCTATCTGGCGTGCTCTCTTGCTGGAAACAAGAACAAGCTGGAATCGATTCTCTACTTTGCCAAGGCAATCTTCTACTGTTACTCTTGCCATTTGAATAGTTCTCCGGTTTTCAATAAACGGGAAATGATACATCAGCACCGCGAATTAGTCTATTCTCTCCTTTAAAAAACAATATACGGCAAAATTGGGAAAAAATGTCCGAAAGTACAATTGTCATTTTGAAATTTCTGTTTAATATGAGCTTTGTCTTTTGTAAACAATAGATTTCTCAGAACAGAGTCGGGACGGAAGGCTATTTTATAATGAAACAGGTTAGTTTCTTTATTTTGTTAAATATAGCTCTCTGCACGCCTCCCTTTTGAGTATTTCTTTTAATGCTTTTCCCTAAATTGCTCTCATTATCTCTTCAAGAAGCTCATTTTTATTTATCGGTTTGTTTATAAACCTTATTTTGTTGTTGTGAATATTTTCTGCAACTTCTTCTGTTCTGTCTGAAGTAACAATAAAAGCAGAAATTTCTTTGTTCCCGGATTTACGAATTTGGTTAATTATTTCTACTCCGTTAAGGTTTTCGGCAATATGGTAATCTGAGATTATAATATCAAGTTCGCCCGGATATTCATCCAGATATTCAAAGGCTTCTTCTTTTGATGCTACAGGAATTGTTTCCAGGCCCCATTCAGTTAGTATTTTCTCCATATACGCCAGTTGCATTGTGTCATCATCTATATAGAGTACTTTTTTTGCGGTTATGGTTATTATATCTGCATTGTCTTTTATGCTCTCATTTTCATGAGATATTGCCTGAGGTACTATTATTGAAAATCGACTGCCTTTTCCTGATTTTGAATCCAATTTTACTTCGTATTTCAGAAGAGATGTTAAGCCTTTTACTATGGCAAGTCCCAATCCAAAACATTTGTCGCCATTATTATCCGCTTTTTCCAGCCTGACAAATTCTCTAAACACCTCGTCTTTTTGTGTGTTGCTGATTCCTCTTCCGGTATCAATTACCTCTATGCTTATGTTCCCTTCTTCTTTGTTAATTTGGCGACGACAACCAAGAAGAACCTTGCCTCTTTCTGTATAACGAATGGCATTAGATACCAGGTTATTAATTATGTGCCGCAGGAATTTTTTATCGCTTTTAACAATAACGGTCGTTTTTACAATTATGAGTTGCAATCCTTTAGCTGTTGCTTTTGCTGAATATGCGCGACTGATTTCATTAAACAGATCATTTAATGGAAATGATGAAATGTCCGGTTTTATTGTTCCCGCATTTAATTTTGATATCTCTACCAGCTCTGCAATTAGTTGTTCTGCAGTTTTTAATGTCTCTTTTATCTTTTCTGCAGGCCGTTTTGCGCTCTCTTGCGGGTTGTCGATAATTGATGATGCAAATAATCTTGCTGCACCTATAGGTTGTAATAGATCATGGCTGATTGTTGCCAGAAATCCTGTTTTACTTTTATTGGCTGCATTTGCGTCTTCGGTTGCTTTATGCAGGCATGCGTTCAGATTTGTTAGAGACGCGTTGCGCTCCTCTATGGTAAGGATCATCTCATTGATAGAGTCTGCCAACTCTCCAAGTTCATCCATTCGTTCTACTTTCACTCTTACGCTGAGATCGCCTTTTTTAACACCGGCAGTAAGGTCCGATAGTTTTTTGACAACGCTTGAAACACGGCCTGTAAACAATAAGGCAATAAAATTTATTCCAAGAATAAATAGAACGGATGCAATTGCTATCTGAATTTTTAGTTGATCTGCAGCACCATAAAGGGTGTCTTCATTAATATAAAAAAGGAGATTGCAGTCATAATCAGGGAAATGTCTTGTCCATATAATCGTTGTTTTTTCAGCGCTTTTTTCCTCCAGTTTAACAATTCTGTTTGCAGATGGTTCTTTTGTGGCGTTATTGATTCTATCTTTATTATTTGCGCCAATTATTTCAGCAATATCTGAGCCACGAAGCCCCTTGTCCGATGAAGCCACTATTTCTCCGCTGCCTCTTATGACAACTACATTACTTTTTTTTGAAAAACGCTGTCTTTTTAAATCTGTATTGATCTTGGAAAAGAGGCTGTCGGTTTGTTTTTCCAGTTCCTGATCAAGGCTGTCAACAGCAACTTCAACGCCTATTATCAGATTGTTTTTCTGCAAACTTTTAAAATACACTTTTCTGTCGGTTATTCTGTTTCCTCTATTTTCGCTGTAGCGTTTTGTACCCTCAGGCGCTTCTGTTATTTTTTGTAAAATATCGTTGTAAATAGCGTATCCATAATAATCGCGAAATAATTTTGCCTTCCCGTGTTTAATGCCGATTGCTCCCACCCTCATTATTTGGCCGTTTCCCGACATTATCCAGAAAGCAGCTTTATCTGATAATTTATGTAAACGTGTATTTTCTCTGAAGAAATCTTCTGTTTTGGCAACATTATAATTTTTATCTTTAAGAACAGAGCTGTATATATTCAGAATATCCGCCATTTTCTTTTTCTGTTCATCTACAATCATTTTCCAGTACTGATCTATGGATTGAGATTCATTTTCGATCAGGTGTTGAGCGCTATTCATAAATGCAATTACTTTCTCTTCCTGTAACGCATATAGCTTTTTTTCAAGATAGGGAATTGCAGCGATAAAAATAACCATTAAGAAAAGAGTGATAATTATCTGCAAAGGAATAAATATTTTGGCAAAAAGGCGGGATTTAAGAATGTCGAAATTCACAGGAAAACACCATCAGGGAGGCGCTGATTAATCAGAGTATTTTTAGCCTTTAGTGAATCAGATATCCACATCATCTTCTAACTGGAGCTTTCTGGCAATTACGGCAACATGAGAGCGTGTTTTTACACCAAGTATTTTCATAACCGCAGAAACATGAGCCTTTGCTGTTGATAGCGACACAAAAAGAGTATTGGCTATCTCCTGATTAGATAGCCCTTCTGTAAGTAGCGTGAAAACCTGAAACTGTTTATTGGTAAGCTCAGATATCTGTTGTGCCATTTGTCTGTAAGATTCATCAATTTCTGTTTCGGCATCAATATTTGGTGGAAAGCTGCATTTTCCGGAAAGCACATCATTAAGGGTGTCTGCTATTGCCTGTTTGTCCGCGCTTTTTGAGATATAGCCTTTTATACCGTAACTTATGGCCTCCTGTATAATGGCGGCTTCTTCTCTGGCTGAAATCACAACAACAGGGGTATTTGGATACTGGCCACGCAAATACAGAACACCTGAAAATCCGTGAATACCGGGTATGGTTAAATCTAGCAGGATAAGGTCAAAATCTTTTTCTGTTTCTACAATATCCTGTAATGCCTTTAAGGATGAGGCTGTTCTAATCACAATATCGGAAAATATCTCGCCCAGAATTTTTTCCAGAGCTTCCTTGTAAATTGGATGATCTTCTACAATCAGGCAATACATATTAACCTCACCTATTCCGTTTCTGAATTGTCTCTTCTCAGTATATGAGAATCATATATATAGTTTAGCGGGGTATAGCGGCCAATGCCATGTAACGGTAAACCGCTGGCAACAACTTTAAGGCATAATTCCTGACGATTATCTACATTAAGACGATTTTGCAAACG
>QZLD01000268.1 GCA_004796385.1 Gammaproteobacteria bacterium
TCACTGATAATGCCTTTATCGCGGTTGGCAAGTCTGCCCAATCCTCCTGTAAAAATCACCTTTGCTTCTGGATACTGCTGTGCCAGCGAAAATCCGGTAGTGACCCTTTCAGCGGCGTTATTTAGTTCCGGTGATCCTCTTTGACTGGATACCGTGGTTTCAATGCTGCCGCCGAGAATAATGATGCCGTCGATTTTTTCCGGAAGTTTATCCGGCTTATGAAAACGATTCTCAAGAGGGAAAAGGATATGATCGCCAAGCGGATAGATATGGAGCGTTATCAATAAAACAATTGCCGGAGCATAAAAAAGAAAGGCGAGTTTTTTCCATTTCAGAGAGCGCAGAATTAGTCCCAACAACATAAGAGTTAATAAAAAAGTAAGCGGTTGTAAAAAGAACCAGATAATCTTGGAAAGAGAAAAAAACATAGTTACTCTCCTGAAACTATAATCTTATCGGACATCCCCTTGCCAAGTACCATGCGACTGCCGTGCAGTTCTATGGCTGTGCCACAGCAGCGGTTGTTGCAAATGACTTTAATATCACTACCGCGCAGAATACCCATTGAAATAAGACGTTTTTCAAAATTTCTACCTGTTTTGAAACCGACAACCTTAACGGTGGTTCCGGAAGCTGCTGTAGTAAGCGGGAATGTAGGAAAATCCTGTTCTGTCATATCTGATACTGGTCATTTTAAAAAGCCTGTCGAGATCATATTTGTACGAAAGTACAATTGCAACCAAAATCGGAAATATATAGAATCAGCGCACATTGTCGGTCACAAATATAACGTTGAATAATTATCGGAAGTGATTGACTTGGAATAACTATAAAATCCAGAGAGGTATTTAAAATGTATAGAGGTGACGAATATTTAATATCAGCTATTGCATCTACAACGTTGTGGATTATCCCCGTTTTGATAGTAATCTGGCTTGCTGTCCCATTAATAGCTCGTTTTAGCAATATGGAGTTGCAAGAGGGTAATTGGAAGAAATCCTTTATTTTTTATTCAGTGCCTATGCTTGCTAATGGCATAGTTGCGATTATTTGCACTTTTATTTCTCTTGCTATAAGAGACGATGATTTTCTTGTGCTAATGTTCATGATTATGCTTGTTGTAAATGTTGCTATGTTTATTGTAGGAGCACTGTTTTTTGCCAACTGCATGAAAAAGAAAATCTGATTTTAGTCTCAAATTTTTATTATAAAACGCCAACCTTTTTATTCGGGTTGGCGTTTTTTTATGCTCTTGATATAGATCAATTTGCATATTCTCAATATCAATTATGATTCAGATTAAACCGAATTATTTTGCGAGGAAGCTATGAAACGAAAGATTATTCAGATTGATGAAAAACTATGTAACGGTTGCGGTATTTGTGTGCCTTCCTGTCATGAAGGGGCAATTAAGATTATTGATGGCAAGGCAAAATTGGTAGATGATAAATTTTGTGATGGTCTTGGCGACTGTCTTAACGAATGCCCTCTGGGCGCAATAAAAATTATCGAGAGAGAAGCCGCAGAATATGACGAGCAGGCTGTGAATGCGCGTTTGGCCGCAATAACCGAAGAGCAAAAATCGCATAAAGGTTGCAGTGGTGGTTGTCCCGGTTCTGCAAATATGTTTATTGCAAATGATGAGTCTGAATCGGCAGATGGCCTGTCGGCACCATCCCGGTTGGGGCAGTGGCCGGTGCAGTTGCATTTGCTGTCGCCATTGGTTCCGTTCTTTGATAATCGAGAGCTTATTATTGTTGCAGATTGTGTTGCCTTTGCTATGGGTAATTTCCACGAAAAATATCTGAAGGGGAGATCTGTAGCTATTGCCTGTCCTAAACTTGATGATACCTCACCATATAAAGAGAAACTTGCAGCAATTATCAAATTAAACAAAGTTTTGGCAGTAAAAGTATTGCTTATGGAAGTTCCCTGCTGTAGAAGTTTATCTGCAATTGCAGAGCAGGCATTGGCAGAGTCCGGAAAAGAGCTGCCTTTCTCGGTAACAACCGTTTCTTTGCGAGGGGATATTATCGAAAAGTGATATCAATTTTTTTATTGGGTGCTCTTCGGAACTATCTTGCAAATATAAACCCAATTACAGTGCCACTTGAACCAGATATTTATGAGATATTTCGGGCTAGTTATTATCTTATTTTTACAGCCTCAAGAAGAAACATAGGATATTCTCGCAAATTTCCGTTTATATCTTCTTTTTCAATTATGTGCATACGATATGATTTTTCAGTAGCAAGTTGATACTTGTTTAATAATTTTTCCAATTTTTTGGTATCGAAACCAAAGTGGGGGATATCACCATCATGGTGAAACGAACCATCTTCGCTTTCAAGATCTGCAATGCAGAGTTTTCCGCCAGGTTTTAATAGTTCTGCAAATCTGGATGTTAGTTTTTCAGTATTTTCTACATGGTGAAAGGACATTACTGTATAGATTAGATCGAATTGGTTTTTTGCAATTTCAAGTTTGAAAATATCTCCAAATATTGTATGAATATTTTCTGCCTTTTCTGTTGAGATTTTTTCTTTTAAAACATTGAGCATTCCCAATGAGTTATCCAGCATATAAAGCTGATCGAAATATGAGTATAGCTGCATTCCTGCCAAGCCGGTTCCGCAACCGAATTCCATAGCTGTTATTGAGCTGTTTTGGTCTATGTTGTTTTTTAGTTCGTTGACAAATATAGCGGATATCTCTTGTGATCTGGTGCGTTTGTCCCAATCGGCAGCTTTTATGTCAAAGGGGTTGGTTTTCATTTTTATCCTTGTTCTGCAGTGATTCTTTTTAATTCATTGTAAAATTCTGTGAATTGATCTTCAAATGCTTTTAGGTGGGAGGTTATAAGTTCGTTGTTTCTGTTTTTTATTGATGTTTCAAGGTCTAATGATGTTTGATAATTTTGATCGGCATTAAATGTTCCGAATATTCCTTTAAGGCTATGAACCGCTCTTTCTGCCTCTTCGTATTCTTCTTTTTCGAGATGGGTTTTTATCTGTGAAACTATGTTTTTATAATCATTGCAGAATGATTTGCATATGGTTATGAATAATTTCTTGTTCTCCCCAATATTTTTTAAAACTTTCTCATAGTCAAAAATATTGCTGCTTATTTTTTCTATATTAGCTTCATGAGTTGTTTTCAGAGTTATTTTATTATTATTGTTTTTATTATGAGGCAACCATTTTAATAGTAAATTGTGTAGTTTTTTTACATCTATCGGTTTAGATATGTAGTCATTCATGCCGCTGTTTATGCAGTTTTGTTTGTCGCTTTCCATTGCATTGGCTGTCATGGCAACTATCTTTAGATTATCGTTCGCAGGGTTTTTTCGTAGTATTTTTGTGGCTTCAATTCCTCCCATAACAGGCATCTGCATATCTATAAAGACAAGATCATATTTGGTGCATGAGACATTTTCGATTGCTTCTTTGCCATTTACGGCTGTATCCACTTTCATGCCTACTCTTTCCAGTAGCTCTGTTCCAACCTGACGATTTATTTCATTATCATCAGTTAACAGGATTTTTGCTCCTGATACAGCATTAATAACTTCGCTTTCTAAATTTTCTTTGTTAGTAATGATTTCGGCATCATATGGACTTTGGTTTTCGAGTTCTAATACTGTGTATATGGTATTTATTAAGGCACTTTGTTTTGTCGGTTTTGAAATTATGGCATCAACTGAAAATTTGATTTCTTCATTAAATCCGGCCAGCAAAATAATTTTAATTTTTGTTAAGCTGCACTTTTCGATAATTTTATGTAGATAGATTTGATTAATGGATACATCGGCAATAAGAATATCTGTGTTATTCGTTATTATGTTGCAGATATCTTCTTTTGTTGTTTTTGTATCTGCAGATATATTGTGATTTTTTAGAATACTTGTTACGAATAGGCTTCTTCTTTCACTATCACATATAAATGTAATGTGACTATCGGTTATTTTTTTGGGGAGTTTTTCGGAATAGTCGGCAATTGTTGCTGATGTTTCCGCAGGGCTTATTGTTGTATCAACTGTAATTGTAAAGGTGCTTCCTTCTCCCATTTTGCTTTTAACATATATGTTCCCCCCCATTAATTCAGCAAGGTTTTTTGAAATACTCAGTCCAAGACCCGTGCCTCCGAATTTTCTTGTCGTAGAGCCATCTGCCTGAGAGAATGAGTCAAATAGATAGGGTATGTACTCCTTTTTTATACCTATTCCTGAGTCGGAAATATTAAATTCTATTGTCGCAATATTATCTGTTATTTGTTTTAACGCCGCTTCTATATAAATGCCGCCTTTTTCGGTGAATTTTATAGCATTATTTATTATGTTTATTAGTATTTGACTTATTCTTAACGGATCTCCGGTTAATTGTTTTGGTATTTTTTTGTCTATTTTAAATATCATCTCCAGATTTTTTTCCGCAATTTTAGTTGAGAAAATATCATTGATGTTTTCAAATGTTTTTAAAGAATCAAACGGGATATTTTCTATTGTTAGTTTTCCGGCTTCTATTTTTGAAAAGTCGAGTATGTCGTTAATAAGCCCTAAAAGGGTATGGGATGATATCTGGATTTTTTTGAGGTAGTCTTTGGTTTTAAGGTATGAATTTGTTTTTTCAGCAAGCTCGGTAAATCCTATAATGGCGTTCATTGGGGTGCGTATTTCGTGGCTCATATTGGCAAGGAAATCACTTTTTGCTTTGGCTGAGGCTTCTGCTGTATTTTTCGCCAGTTTCATGGCTTCTGTTCTTTTTCTTTCTGTTTTTACCAGTTTTTTCTGTGTTTCTTTAAGCTCTACTAATGTATTTTCGATCTCTTTTTTCTGATCAGCTATGGTTGTGTACAGACCCGCATTTACAATTGCGGTGGCAGCAAAGGCACTGAGCATTTCTATATGCTCAATTTCTTCTTTGGACATAGATATTTTTTTTATAACGCTATTGGCTGAAAGAACTCCAATTGGTTTTCCATCCTTTCTCATGGGAACATGGATTATGGATTTGACTTTTTTGGTGATTTTTAGAATTTCTTTGTCCTTTTGCGTCATTGGCAGATGCAGAATATCTTCTGTAGAAGGAAAAAATAGAGTCAGGTCATTCTGGAAACAAATGGTATAAGCTCCATCTACCCTGTTAGCAGAGTATGGAGTCTTGTGCATAAAATCATGCCATCTCTTTATAATGTGTTCGTCTTTGGGATTTCTGACTGTTGCATATACCTCTTCGAGAATATCCCCATTTTGTATTAACAAACCTAATGTATCAAAAGGGAATATGCGGAATATCTCGGTGCTGATTTTTTTATATATCTCGTTTGCTGAAGTTAAATTATTTACTTCACTTACAAAATGCAGGAAGTTTTTTCTCTCTTCTATCTGAGAATTAACTACATGCTCTTTTCTCATTAGATTATTGTATTTTTGCGAGTTTATTATTGAGTCTACAAATATGCAGGATATTTCCTGAAGTGAGCAAATGGTTTTTTGGTGTAGGTTACCTTTGCCGAATATATATATTATTCCGGTTGGTTTTGTGTTGTTTGCTGTAATAATAGGTATGTAGCAAAGATAATCTGCTTCCCATCCGAGTAAAAGAGCGTTTATTTGTTTGTTGGAGCTTAGGAGAGGGTCGTTTTTTTCAATTAGAACAGGTTGTTTCTGTCCAATAGCTTTTGACAGAAAAATATCGTCCTTTCTTGAGAATCTGTAATTGTCATAGGTTTGTTCAAGTGCTTTAAATTTGTCAGGCATTTTGTTTTTTCGGCAGATAAGCGTCTCTATGCTTTCATCAAAAATGTTAATCAGATATCCGTCAATATTTGCCACTTCTTCTATTCTGTTGCCCATAATTGAAAGTACTTCTTCCAGTTTTATTGTGCCACTGAGCTTTTTGATTACATTAAGATATTTTTCCTGTTCTTTTTTTAGCTTTTCCTGTTCTTCTCTGTTTTTAAGGATGTGAATATGGGGGGCTAGGCTGTCTATAAAGCTTAAAACTTTATCAAAGTCATCTTTTGTAAGGTTGAGTCTTTTTTCAATTGCTCCTAAATGAAATACGCATATTGTTTTATTATTAAAAACTATCGGTATTATCAGATTTTCTTCAATTTTAAGAAGTTCTATGCTCTTTCTGTCGATTTCAGTCAGGCTTGTAAGGTCGGATATCATGCTAAAGTCCGCATAGTGCCATTTTTGTTTAATTGCGACTGCGGCAGATATTGAGCTACTTGTTTCTAACGGAACATCACGAATAATTTTGTCGAATGATTCTTGTGTAAGTTCTGTTTTTGTAAAGAGTTTGCAAAATCTGAGTATGTTGTTTGGTTCATCAACCAGCTGAGAACCGAGTAGATTGAATCCCCATCGTGAAGATATGTAATTCAGAACCAGCTCGGAAGCCTCTTCCACGGATGCTGTTTTAGACAGACGATGTAAAAGATCAATTTCTTTAATTAACTCATCTGTCTTAAGGCAGTTGCCGTTGTTAGGGGATGAGGTTTTGTTTTGCTCTTCTGTCATTGTGGGTAAGGCTCATGAAAATGTGCACAATTTATATTTACAAAAAGTATAGTATAGATATCGAATGATATTCGGTTTGATTGCTTATAAGTGTGAACTGTTTTTGTTCTTATTTATTCGGATAATGCGCTGAAATTTTAAATGATACGGATATCGTTATGTTGTTTTGATGTTTGCCACTAATTGTAAAAAGGGGAGCAATCTTTCCGGCTTAATCGGTTTTGGGATAAAGTAGAGCCCGAGTTCTTTGGCTCTTTTTTGAACGGCAGGTTGAATATTGGCTGTAAGCAGAGCTATTTTCGCCTCCGGGTGCATTTTTCTTAGTGACGGGGCAAATGATAAACCGTCTTGCCCCGGCATGTTCATATCTAAGGTGATAATATCAAGAGCAATGCCAGGTGCGCGAAAAGTGGCATCATCAGCGTTTATGGCTTCGGTTATTTCCCAGTTCGGATAGTACTTTTCTACAGAGCGTCTTATCATAAGTCTTGCAAGGCGGCTATCGTCTACTATCAGCATTTTTCTAGTGTGTTGCGTATCTCCTGCCATTAATAACAATATCCTTTTGTTTTTTGCATCCTTTAGTATTCAGTTTATCCTAATAATTTCATTATCATAGATTTATTTGCATTGGCTTGTCCCAGCATGGCAATTGATGCCTGTTGCCTTATTTGCTCGTTGCTTAATTCACTGATGGTTTTGGCATAATCCGCATCTTCTATTCTGCTGCGAGATGCTTCGGAGTTTATTAGTGAATTGCTATTTGATGTCAGTGCAGATTCAAATCTATTGCTAAGCGCTCCAAACTCTGCATTACTCTCATTAAGGTTTTGAATCGCTTCATCTATTGTGCTTATGGCATCTTGTGCACCTTGCTGAGTGGATATGTCGATAGATAAAACTCCTGAGTTTGCCATTTGTCCAGAAGTACTGGCTAAAGTTATATTTATAGTATCTTCAGCATTAGCTCCTACCTGAAAATTAAGTTCCTCATTTGAATCAAGCACTTTTATACCATTAAACGTTGTTCTTTGAGGAATATCTGATATCTCAGATTGTAATTGGTTAACTTCACTTTGTAACGATGCTCTGTCCGACCCGGAGTAAGACCCGTTTGCTGCCTGAATTGCAAGTTCACGCATTCTCTGCAGGTTGCTTTGCATGCTGCTTATTGCTGATGATGCAGTATCAGCCATAGAGATACCGTCATTAATATTTCTTGAGGCGGAAATAAGTCCGCCACTGAATGTCGAAAGTTTTTGAGCAATGGCAAGACCGGAGGCATCATCGGCTGCATTGTTTATGCGCCTGCCGGAGGCTAGTCTCTCTGAGTATTTGGAGAGCGCATTTGCGGATTGCGATAATGATTTTTGTGCAAAAAGAGAATTGCTGTTTGAGAATATTCCGATAGCCATAATTTACCTCGCCGATTACTATGAGGATACTTTCATTAAACTTAACATTTTTATTCATTGAAAACAGTGATTATTTTCTAATAAACAGTGATCGAAAAATTATATATGACGATTAATTTTGATATGGTTCTCATTTTTCAGAATATGTTAATTGTTTAATGTTTTTCTTTTGAAAAGTGCTTATTAGTTCACGCTTATTTAAAAGATACTAATACATAATTTATCTGAATGATGATTGTTATTCATTTATCAGGGATGACCAATGAGATCTAACGGAAGCGATTAAGTAAATGTAGATCTTAAAAAACTAAGGATGGCGTTGGGGTTCTGGATATTTCAGAGCTTTTAAATAACGCAACTTAGGAGTTGATGGTATAAGCGAATTTCGCAAAATCCATCATATTTAATATGAAACTAATTACAAAACTTTTTACCCTTACCATCCTATTTGGCTTGTCGACACAGGTTTCGGCTCTGTATTGTGGTTCTGCAACTGTTGCAGAGCATGAAAGTGCAGGCAGGGCATATAGCCAGTCCAGTTATTCATGGTGGTATACCACTACAAATTACTATGCCACAGGTAGCGGAGAATCTATTTCCGGAACAGTAATTCTGCAGGAGACATCTGCAGATTATTACGAAGAGGTAAGTGCATGTGGTAATACTACAGCTATGGATCAACCTACTACTACTGTAGAAGTTGGCCCTGCAAAAACAGCAGATAACAACCCATCAAATCGTCTTGATGAGATAGGTACTTTTTCCGGTAAAAATTATAATGTAGCCATTGCCGGATCAGATCTTGTTTCCGATACTAACGGAGATCATCAGGCAAATGTTCTTAATTTACCAAGAAGTGTTAGTGTAAATATTCCTGAAGGTGCGACTGTTGAGGCGGCATATATCAGTTATTACGGTTCTGCTTATCTGACCGAAGGTGGCGGAGAAGATGATACCGATGATACCGTAAGTGGCGGTGAGTTACCGATAGATAGTGAAGCTGATATTGAAAATAATGAAATTAATATAACCATCAACAATAACGAATATAACGCTATGACTCCGGCAACAGCAGGCGGAAACAGCAGAAGTAAAATTTCCTGGTGGAAGATGTATGCAGCAGCAGGAACGCTTGAGGATAGCAGAATAGCTTTCTATAACAATCGTCTTGATGTTACAGATAAATTTGCAGGTCTTAGCGGTAATATTCCTGTAGCGGTTACAAGGTTGCAAAGAGCAGACTTTACCGGAGCAACCTCATCCAGAATGGAATATTTCTTTGGCCCAAGCGGCTACAACGGTAATGGAGATAAAGCTAATGACTGCTTGGCAAATGCGTCATTTTCAGTGATTGTTATTTACTCACTTCCTGCAGGTGAAAGCAAAACAATCACAGTATACGATGGTGTATCGTGGGCGTGGAATAATGATTTTGCAACAGATAGCAGCAAAGCTCATTCTCCAATATCTAATCCATTGGCACTTGATATAAATATGACTCATCAGCCTGTAAATGCAGCATCGGGTCTTAATGTTTATATTGGTGCTCTGGACGGAGATCAATTTGGACATAGCGGAGTGCCTCAGTGTGGTAGTTCCAGTTATCCGCATGATACCGGTTATGATCATACCTGGATTTCATCCGGAAATGCTCAGGAAGAATACTTTACCAATATATATGAAGGCGATGCAGCCCCCGAAGATGGTCAGCAATTTTCGCAATACCCCGGAGTAACCTCAATTGCCAAAGGTCTTAACTACAATGTTGTAAAAGTGGCTTTGGCCAATGTCGAGGATGGTGCAACACAGACCAAAATTCATGTGGAAGGAGATAATCCGATATCAACTACAAAAGAGCAGGAGGCTATGTTGATCTCTTTTGCCATAGTTGAAGGTGTAGAGCAGCAGAGTGCTGGTGGTGGAGAAGAAGGAGTGGCAGAAAGTGTGGCAGAAGAGGGAATAGAGGAAGAGGGGCAGGCTGAAGAGGCTGAAAATCAGATTCCTCAGATAACTCTTAACGGCGACTCTGAAATTGTAGTTGCCTTTGGAGAGACATTTACAGACCCTGGCGCTTCTGCAACAGATCCTGAAGACGGAGTTCTTGAAGTGACAGCTGATTGTCCGGTAAACAATATGATTTCAGGATCTTATCTTTGTACATATGTTGCATCAGATAGTGATGGCGAATCAGTAAGTGTAACCCGAGTGGTTATTGTTGAAGAAGAGATAATACAGCCAAGCTGCACAGAATATACCGCAACCAATAGCAGTCATAAAACTGCGGGTAGGGCTTATTCGGAAAGTTCAGGGTACTGGTGGTACTCAAGTACTTACTATTATGCCAATGGCAGTGGTAACTATCTTGGTAGCAGCAGTACAACAACAACTCTTAAAACAATTGATGGAGTAACATTTGAAGA
>QZLD01000244.1 GCA_004796385.1 Gammaproteobacteria bacterium
CGCTACTCGCATAGATTTTTTAAACTGCTTTGCAACCGGCTCTTTTTTCTTTTCCGGAACCACCGGTTCAGGATAACCATCAAAAGACCCACTAATTTTCTTTGTCTTTTTACTAAAACAACCGGACCGATCCTCTCCTAACAAACCAACAGCATCTGCGCGACACTGACGACAATGACGCATCATCTTCATATCAACACCACAAGTATCACGCAATTCAGTCAACTCTTCATAAGTCGGTTCGCGCTGACCAATACGGCTGAAATGAGTATCAAACTCAGGCTTTGATATCAGCGGCATTATGTTGTGCAGTTCCACCCCAAGCTCTTTGATAACTTTGCTTACATTTGGAATATCCTGATCATTTATTCCCGGAATTAAAACGGAATTTATTTTAACCCTGGCTCCACTGGCTACAATTTTTCTGATGCCTTCAAGCTGCTCCTGAAGCAAAACTTCCCCTGCCTCAATACCTGTATATTTCTTTCCATTAAAATATATCCAATCATATATCTGCTTACTTACAAACGGATCTATCGTATTCATGGTCACAGTTATGTGTTTTGCACCAAGTGATATTATCTCATCGGCATGAAGATTAAGATTAAGGCCATTAGTTGAAAGACAAGTAATAAGATCAGGAAATTTCTTATTAAGCAGATCAATGGTTCTAAAAGTTTTTTCCGGATTAGCAAGAGGATCACCGGGACCGGCAATCCCGACAACAGCGAGATTATCCAGCTTTGCGCTTACCTGCTCTACCCGTTCCACCCCCTCATCAGGTGTTAATAAACAGGAAACCACACCGGGACGCGACTCATTGGAGCAATCAAATTTACGGTTACAATAGTTACACTGCATATTACAGGCTGGTGCAACAGGAAGATGTAATCGCGCGTACTGGTGTTGTGCTGAGGCAGAATAACATGGATGCTTATCAACTGATTTATCGTCATTCTGTTCCGAACAACCACCACAGTTTTCAGCCTTAGAAGATTTGGAAATTGATATTACATTGTTTGCTTTGGAATTGGTCATTGCTACACCTCGCTTGTATGTAATTTCTGATATTGCATAAGGTGTGCCAGCAACATAAAGCAAATATCCACTTGTTTTTTAAAACATTTTCCCACAATGTAGAAATTGTTTTTTTGTAGGATTTGTTACATATCCCAAATTAAAACTTAAATGTTGTGGGTTTTTGCACAAAGAAAAGAGTCTCTTACTCGCACACTACAAAACATAGTCAAATTTGCTTTTAAGAAACTTCTACAATATTTTTCTTGAGAAAGAGTAATATTAGTAGCCAGGAAATTCAAAAACCAATAACTGAATAATGATCTTGATATATTAAAAAAATTATTATGTTATTAATGCTGGCAACATCCTTTTCCGCTTATGCTAATAACAACATATTGAATAAAATCACAACTGCCTCACTTTTATATCCATAACCTGAATGCGGTAGGCGATCTGCCTTGGCGTCATGCCAAGCAATCTCGCAGCCTTTGCCTGCACCCAACCGCACTGCTCCAGTGCGGCAACAATGCGTTCGCGCTCGTCTATGGTCTCATCCTGCAGATCAACTGCAGTTGCTGCCTTTACCGGCCTGGAGAACATTTCACTTTGCAGAAGATTAACAGAGAGACTTGGCTCTCCGATTATGTTATCGGTGCACATTATCGCTGAACGTTCCAGACAATTTTCCAGCTCACGCACATTACCCGGCCAGTCGTGCTGCATCAACATTCTAACTGCATCTTGTGATATTCGGATCTCTCTACCCTGCTGTTTACCTATCTTATCTATAAGGTAATCTACCAGTACAGGTATGTCTTCACGCCTGTCACGCAAAGGAGGTAAACAGATAGGAATAACATTAAGCCTGTAGTAGAGGTCTTCTCTGAACTCACCTGTCTCTACCAACTCTTCAAGATTTCTATTTGTAGCAGCAATAACCCGCACGTCCACCTTCAGGGTTTCGTTTCCGCCTACTCGTTCAAATTCACCTTCCTGCAAAACACGCAGCAGTTTTACCTGAAAGGCCGGTGTTACATCGCCTATTTCATCCAGAAATATGGTGCCGCCATTTGCCTGTTCAAAACGTCCTTTGCGTTGATTTATCGCTCCGGTAAAAGCGCCTTTCTCATGCCCAAACAACTCTGACTCTAACAAATCATCAGGAAGCGCGGCACAATTAATCTTTACCATCGCCCCATTAACTCTTGGGGAATTGTAATGCACTGCATTGGCAATAAGCTCTTTACCTGTTCCAGACTCCCCCCTGACCAATACTGTTGTATTCCATTTTGCTACCTGCCGGATAAGCTCAAAAACCCGGCGCATTATCTCACTGCATCCAACCATATTGTCAAAACCATACGATCGACTTACAGTACGACGCAGATTATCCCGCTCATTACGAAGATCTTCCCTCTCCTTTTCCACCTCTATCGCTAATCGCACACTTTGTGCAATCAGGTTGGCTATCATCTCTACAAAGTGAGCATGTTCATCCAGTATGGAGATATCTTCTTTGCTGACCTGTACAGCCAATACTCCTGCAACTATTTCGTCATAGATTCTTATCGGCACACCGATAAACGGTAATTCCGGATCATAAAGTGACAGTCGATTAAGAAAGCGATTATCGTCAGCAAGTTTTGATAAAACAATGGTCTTACCTTCTTCTGCTATAGCTCCGAAAATACCCTCTCCTGGCTTATAAACCACTTGATCATTCTCGCCTTCATCCTGCCCAAGAACAGCTCCTACAAGCAGCGCGCCACTACTTGTATCTTTAAGAGTTACAACTCCACGGCTCATCTTCTGAGTGCTTTGCAACACCTGCAAAACCCGCTGTAGCGTTTCGTGAAAATTCAAAGAACGGCTCAATACCCTACTCACCTGGTATAGGGCCTCTAACTGTGAACAGTATATTTTGGCTAACAAGTTTAAAACTCCTTACATTTCGTGAGTGTTATGCTTTGTTTTCTACTCCGTATGCTTATTTAATATACGGATTAATGGTTAGCGGCCTTGTTAACCTTTGCCTGATGCACCTGCCGTGCAATCCACTTTTTCTGATAAGCTGAACGCTTTCTCTCCCGCAGGTGATTTTTAACTTCGTACTCAACTTCACTTAATGGAATAATCCTCTCTGGATAAACTGCCTCACACCAAAGAAGATGAAAACCCAATTCCGTCTCAATTGGTTCGCTAAATGCGCCTGTCTGCATTTCAAATAATACAGCATCAAGTTCAGGATAGAGCTTTCCTCGAGGAACAGTTCCAATCAAACCACCATGAAGCGCGGTTGGACATTCTGATTTTTTTGCGGCAAAATCCTCAAACTTTTTCCGGCTCCCATCAATCTCATTGGCCATAAGGCTAATCCTGAGCTGTGAATCAATCCAACTATTGCCCTCCAAATCCTCATTAACTGTGATCAATATATGTCTTACCTTTCTCATCTCAGGTTGATGAAAGGAATGTTGATTTTTATTGTAGTAATTCTCTACCTCATCGCCGGTAACAACAACATCATCGCTTATTGCTTCCAGAACCGCATTAACCTTAAGTTCAGCAGCCAGTAATTCTTTAAATCCGGATCTGGAAATACCATATTGATTTATTGCACGTTCAAATTCAGCACAGCTCTCATAACGACCCATAATCTGTTTTAGTGCAGATTCAACTTCGGTATCAGTTACACTAATTGCTTTCGCCTGAGATGATGAGAGAATAGTCCTATTAAGCTGCTGCAGTTTAAATGCCTGATCAAGCACCTCTACCTGCTGCTCTTTTTGCAACTCGTCGTGAGAACATTGATAGCGATCCATCGATATCTTCAGCATTAAATATGCTGTTTCACTATTCTTATCCTGAACAGCTCTATGGTCATTTAATAACATAAATAACTCCCGCTACTGTCATTTCTTCTGCTTCATACTTCTTCTGAAATAAACTCATCACAAGTCTCCAGAATCAATTCAGGCACTATTAACAACTGTCCGTTAATGCTAACAAGATAATCTGAACTCCAGCCATTCCGGACTACATCAACAACCAAGCCAATATCTCCAACTTCAGCAACCTTATGACCTCCAACTACCAAAGGCATAATTATTTTCACCTTATCATCACAATGGTAAGCGTTAGAAACAACATAAGCACCTGAAATCAGCCGTTCACATCTTTGCCTTGAATTAATAAAATCTGCCTGAAAAAAGCCAACTTCGTATGCCAACTCATCATGCCGGATACAATCAAGATAATGCCGATAATCAACAGACATATTTTGCAAGGACTTCTTCCGCATACTCATTTCCTGCATACCGTTTGTCCCA
>QZLD01000106.1 GCA_004796385.1 Gammaproteobacteria bacterium
ATAAACATGAAATACGACATTATTATTTCGGGAGTTGGTGGTCAGGGCATTCTGGCAATCGCAATGGTTTTGGGTAAGGCGTGTATCGGCGAAAATTTACAGGTGCGACAATCGGAGATACACGGTATGGCGCAACGTGGCGGAGCGGTGCATTCGCACTTTCGCTTTTCCAATGAACAGATCTGCTCAGATCTTATACCGCTAAACAAGGCTGACATGATTTTGGCAATGGAACCTATGGAGGCATTGCGCTATCTGCCATACCTTAAAAGTGATGGCAAAATAGTCGCCAACTCTGAACCTGTAATCAATATTCCGGATTATCCTGAAATAGAAACCATAACAACACAACTGAAAGATAACTCAGATGCTTTTATCTTTGACGGCAGTATTATTGCAGCAGATGCTGGCGCAAAAAAAGCGTTAAATATGGCAATGCTGGGAGCGGCATCACCATTTTTACCGCTTTCAGAAGACACTTTGATAAATGCAATAAAAACCCAATTCAAAAATAAGAAAGAAGAGTTGATTCAGAAAAATCTGGATATTTTTGCTGCAGCCAGAAAAGCAGCTGAAACTTAAAAATATTCCAAATACCGGAAAATGCAGGTATTTGCTTTTCCGGTGTATAAAATCATATTTTATTGAGGCTATTTAATAACTATCTGATTCTAAATAAAAGAAGAGGGGTCTTTTGGCAGCAATCAGTTATTTTTAATCTATATTTTTTATACCGCTTATCGGTAATACGTCACACTATTTCGAATACTGGTTAACAATTATTCTCAATTATAGTAAGTTCTTACAAAATAAAAATAATTTCCATGGAGGAGAGATGCCCTATTTTATAAAAACCCTTTTAGGGGGGGTGCTGCTGTGCGTATTTATTAGTGCATGTGGCGGTGGTTCTGGTGATGATTCAGATGTTTCTGAAGGTAACTCGCAGGATAACTCACAAGAAAATACACAAGACAACGCAAATCACAGCCAATCTGAGGGGGAGCCTACAGAGGTTATATATACTCCAGGTGGAAATAACAGTTCGTCTGAGGTTCCTGCAGGGACTTCAGTTTTAACACCATTCACTGTTAAGGAGAGCGCAGAGGTTGGTTCAAATGACTTCCCAATTTCTGTTGTATTTCCGTTACCGCTTGGGGGTTATCAAAGTACTGAGAAACTCCATTTAACAGATAGTCAAGGCAACGCTGTTCCTGCACAGTTTGAAGTTCTTAACCGTTGGTGGTCTCGTGATAACTCTATTCGTCATGTGATGGTTCATTTCTTTCCAAGTGTTGATCCTTTTAATGGCAGTGATAGTAGCGGGATTGAGTCATATCGCTTTATAACAAGCGATTCAGCACAAGCAGGTATCGTTAATCCTGTGGTTATATCAGAAGATGACACTACATTGGAGATAAATAACCAAGTTATAGGCCTAACGATAGAGAAATCTCCACTTAAGATAATTACTCCTGCGGGAGAGTTAAAATCGCTTTTCTATGATGAGAATAATAATCTGGACCAATCTTTTTTACATGACCAAATTGATATTGAGATAGAGGAAGATGGCCCCTTAAGGAGTATAGTAAAATTATCTAGCAGAACGGTATATACCGATCCAGAGACAATTAAGCACGGCTGGGCAATGAGAATCTATGCTTATGCAAATTCACCACTGGTTAGAGTAGAATTTCAATTGCAAAACTCTGCTATTAACTCTAGGTTTTCTGCACCACTATTTTTCAAAGGGCACCATCTAAGAATTGAAACAGGGTCTATAGCAACTTCTTCACAGCTTAGAGCAGATACGCCACCAACAGCAGATGTGCACTCTTTACCGCTTGGGGTACTGAAGACCAGTGATGTAAATGTACATATCCGAAATTTCCAGCAAACCTTTCCAAATGGACTATCACAAGATAGTTCCGGAAATATCGATATTGAGTTGTGGCCAACATGGAGTCGCAAATTTCAGCATGATGAATTTGTTAGTATTGATATGAATTGGCTTGATGATATGCAGCATACCTACAAAGAGGTATTGCTTGATTTTAATGCAGCACGTTCTGAAGTTGATTCCAATAAGTTGGCCAAGATATTTGAGTTTCCTCCTGTACCAGTGGTCCCATTAAGTTATTACAAAGAGACAGGAGCTACTTTTGATCTAGGTGGTTTTGTTCCCGAAAGCTCTCTAGGCGCCGTAGATAACTCTACCAATCGTAAACCATCTTACGCCGAAGTAGAATATGACCTTGATCGTGAGCATACTCGTTATGCTTTTGGAATTGATAACTTTGGGCTTGATATGGACCGCAAATTAGCTGTTGCCTCAACTGGTGGATGGCCTACTACCGGGCAAAAGTTTTATTATTCAGGCAGCACTGCAGATTACTTTGACGCACTTGATTATGCAAAAGGGGAATTGAATATTAGACCCCAGTGGTTGGCTGGCTATACGCACGTTGATGATCATGAGCTAGTGAAACCATCGTGTAATCCATATTCGGGTTCAACTTGGCGACACCACTCAGGAAATCACGAAGACACCCTACTTCGTGGTTCGGATGATGTACCTGAATATAGACAAAGCGCTAATCCGCGTGATGATCAGCATGCATGGTTTTACCATATTGAGGGAGCCTACTACATGAGTGGCGATCGCTGGATTTACGATTGGTATAAGTTTATGAGTGAGTTTAAGCAAAAATACCTTCATAAACTAGATGCTTTTCCTGATTTCTCATCACGTTCGATTGGGCATAATTTAGCTGTATCGATGAGTGCCTACAAAGCTATTGGAAATGCACCTTTAAAGGAAGCAATCAATACATTTGTTGATACACATCTAACAGATATTATGAAGGAACCGCATAATGTTAAAAGCTCATCTTATGATTATGATTCAGAGTCGCATGTTGAGGCTCCATTCCAACTTGGTTTTATGCTGCGAAGTTTGATTGATTTTTCCTACGAAGTAAATGGTGATGCAGAAGCTCTGCAAATTATACAAGATGGAATAGAGTGGAATTATCAATATGCTAATTTCTGCTACTACTGCAGCGTTACTTCTACTGAGCCTAATGTTGGGCGCTCAGGTACAGGACTGACCCTCGTAGACCCAATTATCTGGTACGCACTGAATACTAATCAACATCATTATGCAGAGCACGCAATTGATTACGCAGAAAATGAAAGTTATGGTGACTTTTCAGGTTGGACTGGCCAGTATGAATCGCGTTTATATGCCCATTATCAAGATCTACAGTCAGGATCATCTGGCGATGATGAAAATAATAGCAGTAATGATGATAGCTCTAATGAAGATAGTTCTCATGAAGACAACAGTGGCAATGACGACAACAATGATAATGCAAACGATGATAATAATAACGATGCTAATGACAATGAAATTATTAATGAAATAGCCGATTTAGCCCCAAACCAACTTTACTATGCGGGATTCTTAGATTGTGGGGAAAATAGCTGTGGTGGAATAACAGCATTTAGTGGGATGTTATACGATCCAAATCAGCATCAAATGGTGATTTTTGGGGGCGGGCACGCAGCGACTATGAATGACGATATTATGCGGCTGGATCTGTCCGATTTTACCTGGAAATCTTCATATACTCCAACGACATGTAGTGATATGACGCCTGATAACTGGGACGGAGACACCTCATCGTGGACCTCATCCGGATTACCAGCTGCTCGCCATACTTACGACATGATGGTTATTTCAGAACACTCTAATGAATTAATCCTTTTGCGCCCTGCCGACTGGCAAGGGGGATACTGCGTAACAACAGAAGATAGTATATTAGGTGGTTCTGGGTTGTCGCATTTTGATTTCGATTCAAACAGTTGGAGTAATCAGCAATTTGATTATCCCTGGTCATCATTAGGTAGCGCTGAATATGACCCGATAAGCCAAGATGTAATACTTGTTGATGGTAATAATATCTATGTTTACGATCCTGAATCACTGACGACAATAGCACAAATCGCACACCGCCAGTCAGAGCTGCATTATGATAAGAATCTTATTTATTACCCGCCACTTGATCGGTTTTACTACTTTGTGTCTGGGGCATCTGTATTTGAGCTCACCGTTGACAGAGATAATTGGAGCAACTCAACATTAACTGAAATATCTGTTTCTGGAGATATTCCAAATTTTCCACATACAGCATTTGCCTACGATCAAGCCAATCACTTATTAGGCGGAGGTGTAAGCAATGGAAAATTTTACGCATTCCGCCCGGAAACAGGAGAGTGGTTAAGTAAAACGATTGAGCTCGAAAATCCAGACTATCAAAACTCTTGGTCAGCACAGATTCTTGATAGTCATGCTCTGGACTACGACCCCATCAACAATATCTATGTCTTTGTAACAACTCAATCAGCGATTACGGCACAGAGAACATGGATCTACCGATGGGAATAAGATCTTAGGATTAAGGCATATGAAACAGAGTGATAATTGTCATTAATACA
>QZLD01000272.1 GCA_004796385.1 Gammaproteobacteria bacterium
GCAAACACAACATCAAGCTGATTATGACAGATGGCTCTGAAATGCCGTTTTCAATTGCCATTAAATACAAGACTGCACTACCAGCATCCTCAGATAAAACCTTTTTAACTCTGGATACAACCCTATCAGCTAACAAGATTGTAGAAGGCGAACCACTTGAAGTTAAGGTAAAGGTTACTGTGCTTGACAAAGAGGCGCCAACACCGATAGCTGTGATCGGCATACCTTCAGGATTAGAGGTAAGACACGACCAGCTAAAAGAACTTGTAGCCTCCAAAAGAGTAGACTCCTACGAAATAATCGGTCGCAATCTGGTTCTCTACTGGCGAGGACTCAAGGCAAAAAGCGTAACCGAGATACCGGTTAGCCTTATTGCCAGAGTTCCAGGCAAATTTACAGCTCCGGCATCTGCTGCCTACCTTTATTACAGCGATGAATATAAAGATTGGCAGAAAGGCATGGAGATAGAGGTAACTGCAAGCAAAAAATAATCCGACAAAAAGTAGTCCATAAAATCAAACAGCCATCACTGTACAAAGTGATGGCTGTTTTTTCTTGCTTATTTGAATACAAATATACTCCTAACAAAGAGTTCGTGCTATAGTGGTTTTCCCTTTGTCGGTCACAAAAGGATATTTTATGAATAGCCTGAAGAAACACATTGGCATAATCGGCTTGATAATTGGTTTTATCGGTATTGCCACGGCAATCTTTGAAAAAGATATTGCAGAACTTATAACACCTAAAGAGACTGTATCTGCAAAAGCAGATAAGAAAAAACCTCTGCTATCCATAAATCTCGGCAACAAGAAAATCTCTTTCGGCAAATCGAAATCCACCCCACAAGCAGATAAAACTCCAACAGATACCAAGCCGATAAGAATCATCTATTCTATTTTAGGGCTTTGCGCCATTATCGCAGGAATAATCGCCTGGATAAGAAAAGAGAATTTAAGAATTTGCGGTGGTGCAGTTTCTGTAGGATTAATCGCCATTGCCTGGCAATATGTTCTTATAGGTATTATAGCTATTGCTATTGCAGCCATACTATCTGCCAATGATTACGGTGTTTCTTAAATCAAATGCGCCCTTAATAAAGGAGATCAGAATGACAAAAACACATGCAGTAACCGGTGCCTACGGCTATTCCGGCAAATATCTGGCAAGGAGACTTCTGGCAAAAGGACACAGGGTTATCACCCTGACAAACTCCATCAATCGCAAAAATGAGTTCGGCGATAAAGTTAAGGCTTTTCCGTTCAATTTCGATAATTATGACAAGCTGGTTGAATCCCTGAAAGGGGTAGATGTTCTCTATAACAACTACTGGGTGCGTTTCAACCACAGCCTTTTCAACCATTCCGATGCTGTAAAAGACGGCATTACTCTATTAAAAGCAGCAAAGGATGCCGGGGTAAAAAGGATTGTGCATGTAAGCATAACCAACCCCTCGCTGGACTCCGACCTTGAATACTTCAAAGGCAAGGCAGAATTTGAGAAAACCATCTTCGATCTGGATATCCCCCACTCAATATTAAGACCAACTGTTCTCTTCGGCAAAGAGGATATTCTCATCAACAATATAGCATGGTCACTCCGCAAATTGCCCTTCGTCGGTATATTCGGTGATGGAGAATACAAACTACAACCGATATATGTGGATGATCTTGCAGAACTTATGGCAACTCACGCAGAGATGACCGGCAACCATATTGTCGATGCCATAGGCCCTGAAACCTTTACCTATAAAGAACTGGTAAACGCGGTGGCTTATGCGATCGGCATAAAAAAGAAGATCTCATCCATGTCGCCGTTTCTTGGATATCTGGGCTGTAGAGCATTAGGACTTATCGTTGGCGATATGATTATTACCCGCGATGAAATTAAGGGGCTAATGCGTAACCTGCTCTACGTGGAATCACCACCGGCAGGAAAAACCAGACTCACCGACTGGCTTAAAGAAAATGCAGACACAGTCGGCATAAAATACACAAGTGAACTCAAACGAAGAAAGAACAGAAACATGGAGTATGATAGCAATTAATCCCTAAGGAATTATTATGTTTGCAAAAACTTACAGTGAAAATGAACGATTTATATTTTTAAAAACCTATGCAGTACGAACAAACATTCTTTATGCAATTGTGGTGTTTATTTTTATAGTTCTTGGGCTGACAAGTAGAAACATAATATTTCTGGGAGTTGGCATTACTGCTGTAATCTTATTCGTATTTCTATTTAACTATTTCTGCAATCTATCTGAAAAAACCATTATCGATAAGAAAAACCGAAAAATTATTAATTTTGGTCGCAAAACAGATTTCAGTGACTATCACTGTTTACTATTAAACTCCGATAGCATCAAGGGTAATGGTAATGATAGTGGTGAATCCATATATTTTAATATCTACGTTTGCACCTCTCTTGATTACAAACAAAAAAACCTTGATAACATCTTTACAGAGTATTGGCATCAGAAGATTAAAGATAAAAAGTGGGCTTTTGATGATAGAGATTTTGATGACTTTGACCTGGAGGAGGGTAGTTATCTGGATGAAAGCTATGATCCAGTCTATAAAATAAAATATTCCCCAACTCATAAATTAGTTAGTACAACATCGGAGAAAAAGGTGTGGTATATTGCAAAAAGGATCTCTAAAATAATGAATATCCCGATAGTAGATATTTCTGCAAATGTGATAATTAAAAAACCATCTCAACTTAATATGCCTTACCATAAAGCCTTAAAGCTCAGCGCTATTCCTGTTTCTGAGCTTAATTTGAACCGTGAAAACTTAGAAAAGACTATAAAATGGGAGTGCACAACCGATAAAAGCAGCTTTTGCGTTAAATGGGGGGAACCATTTAAAAACAACTTTTCATCTTCAATTACCATAAGAAATAACAGGGTTGAGCTAATTCAGAAAAGAGCAACCATAGGCACACACACAGTAGATTTTTCACTTGATGACATTGAAATAATGCACGTTAATTTAAGAAATCCCTATTCACATATCGGCTTTATTGGTGCCGATATTTATGAAAAGGCTCTGTTTCGGCTGGATCATCTGGCATGTGAAGAGGCTTTCCGAAGCATTCAGAAGCATTTTCTGCAATTATGATATTTTTTGATGCTCCCGGTAATCCGTTAATGCTATATTGGCGGATTAATAATAGAAAAATAAGGTTAAAGAGAGCTCAACTTAATCAAATAAGAAAATTGTATAATGCCATTTTTGATTTATACCGATAAAGCAGGCTAACTTATGCAGATTATAAATAATTACAGATGTAAATATGAATACAACTTATCTTCACCTGATGCAGATAACATCATATTTCTTAACGGAATTCTCAATAATACACAATCCTGGCAATCTCAGGTTGAACTAGTGCAATCTCTGGGTTTCAATGCTCTAACCTATGACTATAGAGGACAATGGTACTCGCAAACCACGCCGGAACCATATTCTCTTGAATTACTTGCAAATGACCTCGTAGAGCTTATGAATCATTGCAGCATTGAAAAAGCCCACCTTGTAGGAACAAGTTACGGCGGCTTTGTTATGCAGAAATTTATTTCAATGTTCCCCCAAAAAACCTTATCCGCTGTAATAATAACATCCTCTCCTATTATTACAGGTCGTTCCAGACACATTGTAAACAACTGGTGCTACTTCAATAGTAATAACGACAATCTTCGTTATTACGACAGCATGCTATCCGTTATTTTTTCAGAGAAATTCTTTTCCGATAATGCAGAAGCACTTCAAAACCGAAAAAAAAGCTTTGGAGAAACCGCAGATCTTCTTCCTGATTTTGCAAAAGGACAATACCTTTTAAACAAAGCCAGTCTGGATGATCTTGATGGGAAAGGCCTATTAGATTCGATAACCAAAATCAAAGTCCCCACTCATGTTGTGGCTGCCGGAGATGACATTATTTATCCACCAAAATTTTCAAAAATGATTGCTGAAAAAATACCCGGGGCAATTTACACCAAAATCCCTGATAGCGGACACGCAATTGTAATGGAAAAGGGAGAGGTGATTAATCAAATTCTACAAAAACATCTAAGTAATCGAACCTGAAAATTACTTTACTGTATAAATGTCTGGTCGGAATTTATCAAAAAGCCATAATATTTTAACCACAATAACAGTAACTTATGCAGTTTTCATGACC
>QZLD01000259.1 GCA_004796385.1 Gammaproteobacteria bacterium
GTTGTAGGCGCTGTAATTATGGTTTTCCTGCAAAACTATTTGCGTCCTATTCTAGTTTCATTGCAAGAGTCAGGAGTGCCTGAGATTTTGCAAACATTACTTACAGATCCGTTTAAAGTGTTGTCTCATGGGGCAGAAGTTGCCAATGAGGCTGTGGTACACGCTCATAGCAAAGGCCTTGTTGTGGACTTCTTTGATGGAAGTAGATATCTCATGTATATCGGTTTTATCTATATTTTATGTGTTTATTTCTTCTCGGAGGGTGTTGTTGGTAAGCTTCGGGTATGGGCTGCACTAGGAAAAGCTGATATTAGAAATATGGCTGCTAAGATCTTTGATTTTGATAACCTGAATATGAAGAATTTCTTTAAGGCTATATACTATACTCTTTATGTTCTAATAACGCTTTCTGCGATTTGTCAGGCAATTAATGGTATTGCTAACCTGGCAAGCGACAATGGCTTCTTGTTAATTATTACTGCAATTGTTACTAAAATATTGGGTACAATTATACTCAGGGCGCTCTTTGAATTGGTGTTTGGAGTTATTGATACGCATAAGTTTGCTAAAGAGGCCAGAGATACATTGGCTGAGCAAAAATAGATATTGCAAACATTAGTAAAATAAAAGGCCAGTGTTTACTGGCCTTTTTTAGTTAAGGTGAATTTATGAATAGAAAGTTATCGAGAGAGGACTTAAAGGCGGGAAAAAAAATTGTTATTAAGGTTGGCAGTGCTTTATTAACTGGTAATGGTAAGGGGTTAGACAGTCGCTTTGTCCTTTCAATAGTTGAGCAGATAGTTCAGTTAAAACAAAATGGATTAGATGTGGTCCTGGTTTCATCTGGAGCAGTTGCTGAGGGTATGGTAAGGCTAGGTTGGGATGCCAGGCCATCTGAAGTTCATGAGCTACAGACTGCTGCAGCTGTTGGCCAGATGGGGTTAATCAAGGCGTATGAGGCAAAATTTAATCGCTATGGAATTAATACGGCTCAAATTTTATTAACAGGAGAAGATCTTTCCGATAGGCAGCGCTATCTCAATGCTAGGAGTACTTTGAAAACGCTTCTGCAAAACAATGTTGTTCCTGTTGTAAATGAGAATGATACTGTTATAACCGATGAGATTCGTTTTGGGGATAACGATACATTGGCTGCATTGGTAGCTAATCTTGTAGAGGCTGATTTGTTGATAATTCTTACAGATCAACAGGGGTTGTTTGATTCAGATCCACGCAGCAATAAAGCAGCAAAATTGATATCGGATGTTGATGCCAGCGATAAAGATCTGGAAGAGTTATGCAAAGGCGGGTCTGGAAAATTTGGTACAGGGGGGATGTTAACAAAGGTTAAGGCGGCTAGAAAAGCAGCCAGATCTGGATCTGCTACTGTGGTTGCAAAGGGGGATGAAAAGGATATTTTATTGCAGGTTTGTAATGGTGAGAATGTTGGAACCCTTTTTATACCGGATTGCAAGCCCTTGGATGCCAGAAAGAGATGGCTTGCTGGTAATTTGCAACCAAAAGGCGAATTGATTATTGATAGTGGTGCTGTAGATGTTCTTCAAAAAGGAGGAAAAAGCTTACTTCCTGTTGGTGTTACTGAGGTAATTGGTTGTTTTAATAGGGGAGAGTTGGTTCTTTGCAGAGATTTGGATAAAAATGAAATTGCCAGAGGATTGGTTAATTATGATTATGCTGCTGCTGTTAAGATTATTGGTAAGTCATCTGTTTCTATTAAAGATGTTCTGGGTTATATGAATGAGCCCGAAATTATCCATCGTGATAATCTGGTAATTACAGAATAGGGTCTAAGAAAATCAATAAAGATGTAAAAAAATATTAAAGTTTAGGTAAAGTGTGCCGATAGCTCTATTGAAGCGGGTGAAACCGTTCATAGGAGATAATAAAATGTTGCCAACAATAAATTTTGATAATCAATCCGGAGTAACAGGTGAGAAACCTGTTCAGAAAAATGATGTTTCTTCCAGTAGAAGTGAGTCAGGTTCTGTTTCTGCAGAAAAGAGTTTGCAGGATAGCGATAATGAAGTGAAATTGAGCGACTTTCATCCGGCGAGAGCCAGAAAGTTACTAAATGAACGGATTTTAGCCAGCCTCAATTCTGTTCTTCAGAGCGATGGAATTTCAAAGCTTGATGTTGCCAGATCGGATGATTTTACTCCGGAAAAGGTTGCTGATAGAATTTTAAAGTTTGTTGATTCAGCTATGAAGTTGGCGAAATTGGATGGAGCAAGTGATGAAGAACTTGCCAATATGCTTGAGGAGGCCAAGAAAGGTGTTGATATGGGCTTTGGTGAAGCCAAAGACATTCTTGATGGTTTTGGTGTTCTTAATGGCAAAATAGCAGAAGATATAGATGAGACATATGATTTAATTCAGAAAGGATTTGATCAGATAGAATCCGGAGAGTTTGGGGAAGAGGTTGAGGTTACGCAGGCTCCTGCCTTAAGTCAGCGATTAAGTGCTTCCAGTGTGAGTTCCAGTGAAACCTTTGAAATGGAGATTAATACTCGTGATGGAGATACCATAAAGTTATCAATTTATGGTTCAGTTGATATGTCGGCACTTTCAGTTGATTCTCAGGGTGAAGGTGTTAGTAGTTTTAATTTGCAGACATCAAACGGTATCAGTTATTCGATTAGTGGCGATATTGATGAAGGTGAAAAAGAAGCAGTAAGTGCTTTAATGGAGCAGGTGGATGAGATTGCCGATGATTTTTACGGTGGAAAAGTAAAAGACGCGTATGCTCATGCAATTGAGCTTGGTTATGATGCGACTGAGATTTCAGGGATTTCATTAAAGATGACTCAGTCTGTTTCGGCAGCGGTAAAAACTTACAGTAATGTGCAGGATCTTCAGGAAGGAGGCGTTTCAGAGGCTAAAAAACTGAATAGCAGCGATATGGCAACCATAGGTGATTATGTAAGAAAGATAAAGAGCGTGCTTACGGCGGCAGAGACTCTTTTTCCTGAACCGGAAGATATTGTTAAAGAGCTTTTTGAAGGAGTTGTCAGGATTACAGAAAGAAACAGAGCGTTTCAGCAGCAGGTTCAGCAGAGTAGTATAAATAGCGTCTCTCTTGCAGGTCTTGTTTCCAGTGTGACTGATGATGCTCAAAAATGAGGGTGTGTAGGAAATATCCTACATGATGTCGTGAGGTATTCTGATTTTAATAATTATGAATGAGTGAGATAATTAAAAAATACAAAGGAGATGTTGATACGGGTGGCGAACGGAAGCGCAGATTAAGGATAATCAACCCCTGTCTGACAGGAGTCAGGCAGTATCAACAGACGCTGATACAGGAAGAGCAGCACCAAAAAGGATTTGCAACAACCCCAGCACGGAATGCTGGGGTTTTGTTTTATGGGGGATGTGAATTATTTCTGGTTGTGTTTGAATGGAATAATTTGCACAGATCCCTTTGGTTTTGTTTTAAATTCTGTTGTATTGCTTTGGTATGGATAATGTCTTCAGTAATACGTTTTGCAGGTGAACATTTGAGAGCTTTAATAGTTACAAATAACCTTTCGCAAATATTGCAAAAGTGAGATAATTCTTACTCCTCATTTTTAAAAAATTATGTAATTAAGGAAGCGCAAAGATGACAATGTCTGACAGAGATGGTTTTATTTGGTTTGATGGTGAGATGGTTCCATGGCGAGAGGCCAATATTCATGTTTTAACACATAGCCTACACTACGGGGTCGGAGTCTTTGAGGGAATTAGGGCGTACCATACTGATAAAGGAACTGCTGTTTTCAGGCTAAAAGAGCATACTCGCAGGTTATTCGGTTCTGCAAAAATTCTTGGTATGGATATTCCTCATACTGAGGATGAAATCAACGACGCGATTTTAAAAACTATTAAAGCAAATAATCTTGATAGCGCCTATATAAGGCCTCTATCTTTTTATGGTAGTGAAGGTATGGGGCTTAGAGCTGACAATCTGAAAGTGCATACGGCGATTGCTGCGTGGGAATGGGGGGCATATCTAGGTGCTGAAAATATGGAAAGGGGAATAAGGATAAAAACCTCATCTTATTCAAGGCATCATGTGAATGTTTCAATGTGTAAGGCAAAAGCGACAGGGAATTATATTAATTCTGTTTTGGCGCTTCAGGAAGCACAGCGAGATGGTTATGATGAGGCTTTGTTGCTGGATACCGATGGTTTTGTTGCAGAAGGTAGCGGAGAGAATTTCTTCCTTGTTTCTGATGGCATTATATATACTCCGGAGTTGTCGTCAGCACTCGTTGGGATTACCAGAGCGACAGTAATTCAGTTGGCTAATGATCTTGGTTATGAAGTAAGAGAAAAGCGAATTACTCGAGATGAGGTTTATATCGCCGATGAAGCTTTTTTTACCGGCAGTGCGGCTGAAGTAACACCGATAAGAGAACTTGATAGCAGAACTATAGGTTCAGGTTCAAGAGGTGAGGTAACTGAGAAGCTGCAATCAATGTATTTTGATCAGGTATATGGACGCAGGGAGGAGTATCCGGAGTGGTTAACCTTGGTTAAATAGCTTTATATGTTCATTAGTTATGAGTAAAGCTGAAAAATCAATTCTTATAGTTGCGCCATCATGGGTTGGGGATATGGTGATGGCGCAGAGTTTGTTTAAGGCGATTAAAGAAGAAGATCCGGAAGTAGCCATTGATGTTCTTGCTCCTGCATGGACAAGGGCGTTGGTGTCGAGAATGCCGGAAATAAGAGCGTCTATAGATATGCCATTGGGACACGGACAGCTTGGTTTAATTAAAAGATATAAGATTGGTAAATCACTCAGAGGCAAGAGGTATAATCAGGCGATAGTTTTGCCAGGATCGCTAAAGTCTGCTTTTGTTCCTTTTTGGGCGAAGATTCCGAAGAGAACCGGTTTCGTTGGCGAGTGTCGTTACAAGCTGTTAAACGATATCCGAAAACTTGATAAAGAATTATTAAGTATGACGGTACAGCGCTTTGTCTCTTTAGCCTATTCTTCAAGCAACGAAATTCCTGATGTAAGAATACCCGCTCTTACCTCGGATAAACAAAACGGACTAAATGTATTAAAACTAAATGGATTTGATGGGGATTCGGATAGAATTATCTGTATTTGCCCCGGAGCAGAATATGGGGTCGCAAAAAGGTGGCCTGCCGAGCATTATGGAGCATTGGCAAAAAAATTGGCTGAAAGCGGCTGGAAGACGGTTATTGCCGGATCGGAAAAAGATAGCAATGTTGCGACAGAGGTTAACCGCATTTCCGGAGATATTTGTATTGATCTAAGTGGAAAGACCTCGTTGTCGGAAGTAATTGATGTTCTATCGGTGGCAGCGGCTGTGGTCAGTAATGATTCTGGATTAATGCACGTTGCAGCAGCTCTGGATAAAAATCTGGTTGCAATATATGGATCTTCTGATCCTCAATTTACTCCACCACTTAATAAAAAATCGCGTATTCTTAATTTAGGGTTGGCATGTAGTCCTTGTATGGAGCGGGAGTGTCGTTATAAGCATCTCAACTGTCTTGTAAATATTAGTCCGCAAATAGTTTTTGCTGAACTTGGTTCTCTTATTGAAATTTGAGTTATTTCTTTTTTACTGCAGCCATTCTGTTTTTTAATCATCTTATATATCCGTAAATAAATATGAAAATTCCTACTATAATTCAGTGGCGGGGTTCTGCATTCAGAATCTTTGTTGTAGTGCGATGATATTATCTGGCATACATTATGCAAATACGAGAGATGTAAAGGTTAGTAATGGTGAAGTGATGATTTTTTGACGCAACTGATTCTCGTATAACTAAATTGAGAGAATAAAAATGAGAGTATATGCAGTTTCAAATCAGAAAGGTGGTGTTGGCAAGACAACTTCTGTAGTTAGTCTTGGAGGACTTTTAGCTAGAAAGGGATATTCTGTATTAATGTTAGATCTTGACCCTCACGGGTCGTTGACATCTTACTTTAAAGAAGATCCTGATGAAATTGAGAATACGGTTTATGATCTTTTTGATTTGAATACAAATGAAATAAATGTAATGAATCTTATCAGAAATACTAATGTTGAAGGGTTGAATTACATTCCGGCATCGACAGCCTTGGCTACCCTTGATAGACAATTGGGTAGTCGTAATGGAATGGGATTGGTGATTGCTACGGCACTAAAACAGGTTTCTGAACGTTATGATTTTGTGTTTCTTGATTGTACTCCTATGCTGGGAGTTTTGATGGTGAATGCTTTGGCGGCTTGTAATCATCTGCTGATTCCGGTACAGACTGAATTTTTGGCACTCAAGGGGCTGGATAGGATGTTACATACTTTGGAAATGATTCAAAAATCTCGTTCAAGACCACTTGAATACACAATTATCCCTACAATGTATGATCAGAGAACTCGAGCATCGGTTGCTACAGTTAATGAATTAAAGGTACGTTATTCACAAAATCTTTGGGATGGATTAATTCCGGTGGATACTCTTTTCAGGGATGCCAGTAAGGCGGGTACTCCTCTGACAGTATTAAAGCCTTGGGAAAAGGGGAGTCTTGCATATAGAAAACTGGTTGAAGATTTGAAGATTGAAGAGAGTCTTGAGCAGGAGGCGCTGAGCACTTAGTGTGTCTCAGATTTGTTATGGAAGAGAAAGCTGCATTGACGAAATCTGATAGAGTCATTATGGATTTTCTTGGGGAGATCCTGATTGATGGTGAAGATATCAGTATCGAAACAGCTCCGGTAGCAAGCTCTGAAAAAACGAGTGTTGCAGTTTGTAATAATGAAATTGCAGAGAATAAACTTTTTATAGAACCAGAACCAGAACCAGAACCAGAACCAGAACCAGAACCAGAA
>QZLD01000246.1 GCA_004796385.1 Gammaproteobacteria bacterium
AACATGGTGAATTTGGCTTTTCTTATAACCAAGGAGGCGATATGAACAGTTCCTTCATCGGTTAAAATGTAGTCAACAAGATCATCCCAGCTGTTAATCTGTTTGCCGAATATTATTTTATAGTAATTATATATTTTCATTGCGGTTTCGAGTTTTATGTTGCCAATGCCTAAATCATGTTTTGTGGCATTAAGCCATTTTGAATTGACACCTACTTTATGATCCAGGCGTATAGCGCGATCCGACAATAAACTTATAAAAACATCTTGCCCCCAGTCTACAAATGCTCTTAAATATTTGCCGCGAGTATTGTATTCATCAGCTATAGCCCCGGCTACAGCAATAGGAGGGATATTATATTTCCGGCTATATTTTTTAATTGTAGGGGCCAGTTTTGTAATTAGTTTAAATGTATCGTCACTGTATGGGTAGTTTTCTCCATCCGGTTTTGGGCATGTTCTCATAGTGGTTTCTTCCTTTTTTACGGTATTTGCGGAAGGCGGTATTTTTAAACTTCCGCCATATCTCCCTTGGATTCCAGCCAGCTTTTTCTGTCTGATGATCTTTTTTTAGCGAGCATCATATCCATAATTCCAAAGGTCTCTTCGTCGTTTTCCTCTATTGTCAGTTGTACCAGCCTGCGGGTGTCCGGGTCCATAGTTGTTTCGCGCAGTTGCAACGGGTTCATTTCACCAAGACCTTTAAAGCGGGTAACGGAGATTTTCCCCTTGAGTTTTTCTGCGCTTATTCTGTCGAGTACGCCGTTCTTCTCATATTCATCCAGAGCGTAGAATACTTTTTTGCCAACATCGATTCTGAATAGCGGTGGCATGGCAATGTAAACATGGCCTTGTTTTACCAGTGCCGGAAAGTGCATAAGGAAAAGGGCGCAGAGTAGGGTGGCGATGTGAAGTCCGTCCGAGTCGGCATCTGCCAGCACGCATACCTTGCCGTAGCGAAGCCCGTCAAGATCATCCGATCCCGGTTCTATTCCAAGAGCAACAGATATATCATGCACCTCCTGTGAGCCCAGAACCTGTGAAGGGTCTACCTCCCATGTGTTAAGAATCTTACCGCGCAGCGGCATTATCGCCTGAAACTCTCTGTTACGCGCCTGTTTAGCAGAGCCTCCGGCAGAGTCACCCTCGACCAGAAACAGCTCTGTTACATTCAGATCCTGGCTGGAGCAATCTGCAAGTTTACCAGGAAGGGCGGGGCCTTGAGTGATTTTTTTACGGATTACCTTTTTGCTCGATTTAAGTCTTTTCTGGGCGTTCTGTACTGCCAGTTGTGCGATAAGCTCTGCATTGTCGGTATGTTCATTCAGCCACAGACTAAAGGCATCTTTTACCACACCGGAGACAAAAGGGGCGCACTCTCTGGATGATAGTCGCTCTTTTGTCTGTCCTGAAAATTGCGGATCTTCCAGTTTTACCGAGAGGACAAAACTGATCTTTTCCCAGACATCTTCCGGACTGATCTTTACACCGCGTGGAAGCAGGTTGCGAAATTCACAGAACTCTCTGATGGCATCGGTAAGTCCGGTACGAAAACCGTTAACATGGGTGCCACCCTGTGCTGTTGGAATCAGGTTTACATAGCTTTCGATAATGGCATCGCCGCCTTCAGGTAGCCATAAAACAGCCCATTCGACCTGTTCTTTTTCGCCGGACATGGTTCCGGTAAAAGGAATTTCCGGTAGTAGCTCCAGTTCTTCAAGAGCGCTGGTTAGGTAATCACTAAGGCCGTCCTCGTAATACCACTCATCCTGATCACCGCTTTGCTCGTCTTTAAAGATTATCTTCAGACCGGAACAGAGCACCGCTTTGGCTCTGAGGATATGCTTAAGGCGCGACACGGAAAAACGTGGAGAATCGAAATATTTTTCATCCGGCCAGAAGCGAATGGTTGTACCTGTATTGAGTTTGCCAACGCTGCCGACAACCTCCAGATCAGAGCGTTTATCACCATAGGCGAATGACATATTGTATTCTTGTCCGCCTCGCTTAATCCAGACTTCCAGATTTTTTGAGAGAGCATTTACCACGGATACACCAACGCCATGCAAACCGCCTGAATATTGATAATTTTTATTAGAAAATTTGCCGCCTGAATGCAGTCTGCACAGGATAACCTCTATACCGGGAACACCCTCTTCAGGGTGAATGTCAACCGGCATTCCACGCCCGTTATCCTTAACCTGCAGAGAGCCATCTTTAAAAAGTGTTACCTCAACCTTGGTGGCAAATCCTGCCAAAGCTTCATCTACACTATTGTCGATTACCTCTTGTGCAAGATGGTTGGGACGGGTGGTGTCTGTATACATTCCCGGTCTTTTTTTAACCGGATCAAGACCTGTAAGAACTTCAATACTGGCGGCGTTATAGTTACTACTCATCTAAAAAATCCATATTTTTATTGCAAATTATCGAAAAGGAATCCGTAAAAATGGTATAAAGAATGCCCTTCGGAAAAGATCTGTAACTCTATCCCGAAGAGGGCTGCAGATCAATATTTTTACCCTATCAAAGGATCAACATAATGAAGAAGATAAATCTGGCATTGCAGGGTGGTGGTTCTCATGGTGCTTTTACATGGGGGGTGCTTGATAGACTGCTTGAAGACGAACGTATTGAGATTGAGGGTATAAGTGGTGTTAGTGCCGGTGCAATGAATGCGGTAATGATAGCGCATGGATTGCTGGAGGGTGGCAGAGAAGGCGCTCGTAAAACGCTGAATGAATACTGGCAAAGAGTGGCAATAAAAGATCCGTTTAAGGATTTTCATAAAAATCTACTGAAGAATATCAAGAATATTGGTAAAGGTGAGTCTCCATTATCCCTGGTTGGAAAAATGGTTTCCAGGGGAAGTTCGCTATTGTCACCACCAAATATCAAAGAGATAGACCTTAATCCTCTGGATACTATTGTGCGTGATATGGTGAATTTTGATCGTATTCGTAAAGAGTCGTCCATAAAGCTATTTGTCGGTGCAACCCATGTTAAAACCGGTAAGCTAAAACTATTTAAAGCCCAGGAGCTAACGGCAGATATGCTTATGGCGTCGGCGTGTCTGCCATCGCCGCTAAGCAAAGGGGTGGAGATTGATGGTGAAATTTACTGGGATGGTGGTTATAGTGCTAACCCCGCAATCTTTCCGCTTATATATCAATGTGAATGCGATGATATAATTACCGTATTGCTTCATCCTCTCCTAAGAAAAGAGGCGCCTAATTCAACAAATGAGATAATTAATCGCATAGCTGAACTGACCTTTAGCAACACCTTTCTGCGGGAGATGCGAGCAATAACTGCATCTAAACAGGAGATAAAAGGCGTTTCAATTTTTACCGATGATTTTGAAAAGAGAATGGCAAAATCACTTTTTCATCATATCGAAGCAGAAGAGCTGATGAATGAGCTTAGTGCTACCAGCAAAATGAATAATCATGAGGCATTTCTCAAGATGCTAAAAGAACATGGTCGTTCCAGGGCAGAGCTTTTTCTTATAAAGAATTTTAATAATATTGGGGATCGTTGCTCGGTTGATCTTAAGGCGCTTTTTGTATGAAATGCGTAAAAAATTAGCTGGAGATATTTATAGAAGATGTTATAATCCGCCGCACCGTAAATGTGTGGTTTAGCTGGTTTGCGGGTGTTATTCAGTTAGCTATTTCAATAGTAGCATTATTCTTTTTAACCGTGGTTCACGGTATCTGTGAAACGATCTTTTTAGGTCGCATGTAATTTGGTCGGATTGACTTTTTTTATAAAATTTATTTTGTAATCGTCTGTTTCTGACCCTTTTATTATTTCTGGTCTTTGACCTCTACTTGAGAGTGGATTTTCTATTCTCTTATTAGGGTTTTTGAATCCCTGTCGGTTGGGTATTTATACTCTTTAAAAGGATTTTATTGCAATCAGACGACATCGTTATTTTAGCTAAGAACAAGATGCTAACAAATTATTCAGGAAGTCACATGAAGCAGAAAAGATTAAGTTATCTTCTCCATAAAATTACAATTCCCGGCTTTGATTCACATGTGCCGTTGCTTACGTTTGCTGTAATAATTGGTATTGCGGGAGGTCTTGGAGCGGTTCTGTTTCGCTGGGTTATCAAAGTGGTTCAGGTCTTTTTTTACGGTTATAAAAAGGGTCATCATGCGGATATATTTAAAAATTTTGACTGGATAGAAGAGCTTCTTATTGAAGAAGCTCCGGCAGCGCTTAGCTTTCTTAAAGCAACTTCATGGTGGTGGACTATTTTGATTCCGGCGGCAGGAGGTTTGATTGTCGGTATAATGATCTACCTTGGAGCAAGAGAGGCAAAGGGGCATGGTGTGCCGGAAGTGATGGAGGCGGTTGCTTTGAGAGGGGGGCTGATAAAAACCAGAGTAGGACTTATAAAAACAATTGCTTCAGCAATCACAATAGGTTCCGGTGGTTCGGCAGGGCAAGAGGGGCCGATAGTGCAGATTGGAGCCAGTATTGGTTCAACAGTCGGGCAGTGGTTTAGAGTGAGCCAGATGCAACAGAAGACCTTGGTTGGTTGTGGGGCTGCTGCAGGAATTGCAGCTACATTTAATGCGCCGATTGCCGGAGTGATTTTTTCTATGGAAGTGATTCTCGGTGATTTCAAAATAAATAGCTTTTCACCTCTGGTAGTCTCTTCTGTACTTGCTACAGCGATATCAAGAATGTTTTTTGGTGATGCTCCGGCATTTGTTGTTCCTTCATATGAAATGGTGAGCAACTGGGAGTTAGCGATCTATCCGGTATTGGGGATTTTTTGCGGACTTTTATCCGCTTTTTTTGTATGGTTTTTATACTTTAGTGAAGACTTTTTTGAGCAGAAAATACAAATGCCGGAATACCTGAAACCGATGCTTGGAGGTGCTTTGGTTGGTATTGTTATCATTAAGTTTCCACAGGTGTTCGGAGTAGGTTATGAATCTCTGACGGAGGTATTTAAAATAAGTGCTTCCATACTCAATAGGGGCGATATGGTCGAGATGACATGGAAGGTGGTATTGGCTCTTATCGCTATTAAAATGATTGCTACGGCATTGACGATTGGTAGTGGTGGTTCCGGTGGGGTTTTTGCCCCTTCGTTATATATCGGAGCAATGGTTGGCGGGTTTTTTGGTTATATAGTGCACTACTTTTTTCCAGAGGCGTCACCGGGAGCATACGCATTGGTTGCTACCGGGGCTTTGGTTGCGGGTACTACCTATGCGCCAATCACTGCAGTATTGATAATATTTGAGCTCAGTGGTGATTATAAGATAATTTTGCCGTTGATGATGTGCTGTATTATTAGTGTAGTTGTTTCATCTTCAATTAAGAAAGGATCAATCTATACCACCAAGCTACTTCGTAAGGGCATTGATATAGAAGGAGGGGTCGAGCAGAATGTGCTGCGTAATTTTAAAGTAAAGAACTTTATGTCTAAAAATATAGCTACGATTGCAGCAGATTCTCCTATTGGTGAAGTGGTGAAGGCATTTGAAAATAAGCAGGCATCTTATATTTATCTTACTAATGAAGATAATCATCTGGTTGGGTATGTCTCTTTCCGGGATATAAGGATGATCCTTGATGAACAGAAGATAGTGCCGTTGGGAACAGCTGCAGATATCGCCATAGCCAATGAGCTGATAGCGGTTTCGCCATCAGAGAGCATTAAAGATGCCCGGCATAAAATGAACCAGCAGGGTGTAACTCAGTTACCGGTTGTCAGTGATAATGATCCGCGTATACTTGTCGGCAGCCTTTCGGATACTCACGTTTTGGCAGCGTACGATAAGGCAGTTTTGAGACGCGAAATCAGCGCGAGTGAAGCAGTATAAGTTTGAAATTTCAGGAAAAACAGATGCAAAAGATAAAAATTGGAATAGTAGGTGGTACAGGTTATACCGGAATTGAATTATTGAGACTGCTGGTTTCTCATCCGCAGGTTGATATAAAGGCAATTACATCGAGAGGTAATAACGGAACAAATATAGCAGAATATTTCCCTAGTTTGCGAGGTATGCTTGAGCTGGAATTTTCTATGCCGGTACTTGAAAACCTTCAAGGGTGCGATGTGGTTTTCTTTGCCACACCAAATGGTATCGCCATGAAAATGGTTCCGGAGCTATTGGAAAATGGAATTAGAGTTATTGATCTGGCTGCCGATTTCAGAATTGCCGACCTTCAAGTATGGCAGGAATGGTATAAGATGGAGCACGCCTGTCCGGAAACTGTATCAGAGGCAGTTTATGGTTTACCTGAAGTCCGACGGGATGAAATTTCAAAGGCTCGACTTATTGCCAACCCCGGTTGCTATCCGACAGCAGTACAGCTTGGGATTCTGCCACTGCTTGAGTCTGGAGTAATTGATGCAGGCAGCATAATTGCCGATTGTAAATCCGGAGTTTCAGGTGCAGGTAGAAATCCGCAGTTGCGAACACTTCACTGTGAGGCGGATGAAAACTTTCAGGCATACGCAGCATCCGGACACCGACACTTTGCCGAGATAAGCAGCGAAATGAAAAAGATTGCAGGGGATGACTTCGGGTTAACATTTGTACCGCATCTTGTGCCTATGACTCGTGGTATTTTAGCAACAATATATTGCAAACTTACCGATAAGAATGCTGATATTCAGCAGCTTTTTGAGCATAAATACAAAGATGAACCTTTTGTCGATATTATGCCGTTTGGCGGTCATCCGGAGACCAAAAGTGTTCGTGGAGCGAATACCTGTCGTATAGCTCTTC
>QZLD01000194.1 GCA_004796385.1 Gammaproteobacteria bacterium
CAGTATGTTGATGAAGATTGTATTCGCAGGCTTTATGATGAGATTGCAACAGCCAAAACGGTTTTATATCTGGGAGACAATGCGGGCGAGTCGGTTTTTGATAAATTGCTGATTGAAAATTTCCCGGGTGACACCAAGGTTTGTTATGCGGTTAAGGAGTCGCCGATTATAAACGATGTTACCCGTAAAGAGGCCATGCAGATAAAGATGGAAGATGTTGCTGAAGTTATCTCCAACGGAGCTGATTTCCCCGGTACGGTTATATCAGAATGCAGTGAAGAATTTGTCGAGCTGTTTAATGGTGCTGATGTGGTTATCTCCAAGGGGCAGGGGAATTTTGAAACACTCAGCAGCAACAGCAGAAAGATCTATTTTCTATTTCAGGTTAAGTGCGGCGTAATAGCTGAAAACTACGGCTATAACCTTGGTGACTGGAAGGTTATTGATGAAGTTGTCAGCCATTGTTGTTCAAATTGCAGGTGATATAAGATGTTGATTAACTGGTATCCTGGGCATATGGTTAAGGCCAAAAAAGAGGTGAAAAAGATTCTGCCTCGTGTGGATGTTATCATCGAAATTCTTGATGCTCGCCTGCCCCAGTCCAGTACTAATCCGATGATTGCCGGATTGCGACGTGATAAACCCTATCTGAAGGTGTTGAGCAAAAGCGATCTTGCCGATCCGGAGGTGACAGATATCTGGCAGAATTTTTTCCGGTCTCAGATTAATATGGACTCTCTGGCAATTACCACAGAAAATCGGCAATTGGCACTATCCATTCCCTCTCGTTGCGGCAAAATGGTTCCTGAACGCGGTAGTGCGGAAAAGCCGGTCAGGGCTTTGATTCTTGGGATTCCCAATGTCGGTAAATCAACCCTTATTAATACTCTCGCCGGCAAAAAGATAACCAAGGTTGGAAATGAGCCGGCAGTAACCAAGACGCAGCAGCGGGTTAATATCTCAGATTCATTTTATCTCATCGATACCCCGGGAATGCTCTGGCCGGGGGCAAAGGATGAAATGTGTAACTACAGGCTGGCAGCAAGCGGGGCGATTCGGGATACTGCTTTTGATTATGATGATGTCGCCATGTTTGCCATGGATTATATGCTGCAGCGCTATCCTCAGCCGCTTGTGGAGAGGTATCAGGTGGATGAGTGGCCGGATAATGCCTACGATGCGCTCGGTGTTGTAGCAAGCAAAAGAGGGTGCTTACAGAGAGGCGGTTTTGATCTGACCAGAGTTGGCGATCTCTTTATAAAGGAGTTGCGCTCCGGCAAACTCGGAAGAATCTCATTTGAAGAACCTGATGCAGATATACCTTACCGCGATCTTGAGATGGTTTGTTGATTGTGATTTGCTACTTCAGAAGCCACTCCTTTACTTTCTGAATCTGATCTTCCAGCATAAGGGCTGGAGCGTGCCCTGCATCCTCGACTGTAAACACATCAGCCATTGGACCACGTTCACTCATCTCTTTTGTTTGCTCTGATGAGAGAATGGTGGACTGTAATCCGTGAATTACCAGAGTAGGGCAGGCGACTTTATCCCAGTATTTCCAGAAATCAACACTTTTATGGTTTGTTTCTTCCAGTATTGAGTAAGATATTGCAGGGTCAAAAGCCAGTCTGTATTTATCGCCATCTTTTTTGCCGGTTGTATGTTTGGCAATATGTTCCCAGTGTTTATCGGCAAGGTCACCGAAAGCAGTATAAATTTCTTTTAGGTAGTTACAAATTTCCTCTTGGTTGTTAAATACAGGTGTTGATCCACAGTATTTTGAAATAGATTCAATTATTGAATAATCAATATATGGAGCGATGTCATTTGCAACCAGTTTTTTTATAGGGGTGTTCCTTTTTGATGCAAGTATCATTCCTATGGAGCCGCCAAGAGAGGTGCCAACCCAAAAAACATTTTCCACATCTATTTTTGCAAAGAGTGTGCTGAAGTCATTGGCATACTGGTTGTAGGTATACAGCGCCTTATTATCCAGCCAGTCACTTATTCCCCGGCCGACAATGTCTACAGTAATAACTCTGAAGTTATCTGAAATGCCCTCAGCAAAAAAATCAAAGTCATGACTATTGCGGGTTAGGCCGTGAGCACATACAACTGTATGTTCAGCGTTCTCATTACCATACTCCCGATAAAAAATTCTATGGTATCCTTCCGGGTTGTTGCAAAGTACAGACTTAATATTATTCATATTGTATCCCGCAAAAAATTAAAAAACATCGATCATAGTATCGGATAGAAAAACCGTATTTTCCACTTTTGTTGCATATTATATTTTTGGATTTTTGCAAAAATGTACGAAAGTACAATATCAATTTATTCTGATAACTAATAATATATTTTTCAAGACGGGAGTGATTATTGCTCTGATTATTTCAGCAAAGTTGTTTCCGTATAAATTGGTAAAGCGATGTTTTGGCGGCTACTGGCCGCCAACTTTTTATGTAGTGATCTATCGACACAAGGTTTAAAAAAACTATAATTTGGGAGTCGCTTAAAAAAATGGAAAAAAATTGCTATTTACCGATTATAAAAACAGATCTCCGCAAATGGTGGGGATGTGAGAAGAGTTCAGATTCTTCTTTGTATTTTGTTTCTGTTAGTTCCTCTGTCTGTTTGTGCCGAAACGGAAGGTCGTCTTCTTTTTATTGTAAATGCAAAGGTTGATGTTAAAGAGATATCAATGAGAACACTTAAATATATTTTTATGGGGAGAAAGAGATATTTTTTAAGTGGCAGTCCGGCAAAAGTGGCCATGTTTGATAAAGGTAGTTTTCAGCAGACTATTTTTTGCAGAAATTTTCTAGGGGTAATTCCTCACGAAATTAATCGTAGATGGGATCGTATTGTCTATTCCGGTGTTGGCTCAGGTTATAAAGTTGTTAGCGATAAAGAAGAGATGCTTCAGTATATAAAAGATAATGATAACGCCATAGGGTACTTCTTCTCAAATGAACTAAGTGAAAAACAGCAGGAGGGGATTTATGTTATACCTGCTGAATAGGGGTGTTATCACAATTATTTTACTATTTCAGGTGATTATTGCCTCGGCTTATGAATTGGAGGATGTGCAGATTCATGGTTTTATTGGGCAAGGCTATGTTTATACCTCAGGAGACGGAGAGCGGGATGATGATTTTCTTGGCGGCTCAACAGATCTTTTTGAGGCAGGAATAAATTATAGCTTTTCTTCAAAAAACTGGTTTTCGACAGGTCAGCTGGTTTCTCGCGATATTGGAGAGGTTCCTGTTAATGAAGAGAAGCTGGCTTTAGACTTTTTAGTACTTGGTGGCAGGCTTATAACCAGTTCATCTCTGGATATGCAGGTAAGGCTGGGTAAGATAAAAACCCCGTTTGATAACCTTGATATGCTGGATATACCAACAGCAAGAGATTATATAGTAGAGGGCTTATCCAGAATTAATTTTGATTTGCGTTCGGTAGGTGCAGTATTAGATCTCCTTTGGTACTCCGGTTTTGGTAGTTTTGATGTGAATGTCGGGTATTTGAGGCAGCAGGTTGATGGTAAGCGCGCGCTGAAACTTAGCGATACTGTTGATTATATTTCTCACAGAGCTGGTTTTAACCCGCTATTAAGGGTTAGGTGGAACTCTCCCGGGGAGATGTTTAATATAGCTTATTCCCGTAGGGTATATGATTTTGATTATTCTCTGTCAGAGGATAATCCTGAAGGGCTTGTAAAGCTAACTCTTAATGTTCCGCATGATATTTATCAAAGCCTCTCTTTTGCGGTTTTTTGGGGTGGCAGTAAGCTGCAGTTTAAAAGATCGCATATCGATTACAATCAATATTACGAGATAAGAGCTATGCAGAATGATTTTCTGTTTTTTGCTGGTAATGATAAAGGTAGTTTCGATGGATATAATTTGAGTTATCGCTATGATTTTTCACAAGGTTTTTCAATAAATGCAGCTTTAGATTATGGCAAATACAAAGGTGAATCAGGGCTTGCTATGCCAATGCTTGGCTGTTATACCAAAATAGTTTTAGCAGGAATTGATTATTATATCGGTAGCGGTTGGACGCTGCGCTCTAATTTTTCTCACAGTAAAAGCAATGTTAATGAAATTATAGATCCTCAATTAGGGAGTAGCGTTAATATGTTTGCGGCAGAGATTATCTACAGTTTCTAGCATCAGGAGCATTTAATGGTCGATATCTGTAAATTCAGAATTCCAGGGGTTTTGATTAGAGTTCCGCTTCTATTGGCTATAATTGCTGTCATTCTTTATTTGGTTTTAATTCCATTTTATGGTGAATATCCTGACACTGCAAAAACCGCTGAAATGATTCAGTCCACAGAGACATTAAGGACATTAGTGGCTAAGCATATAAAAAACAAGAAATCTCTTTCGGAAATAGATACAGCACCATACATTGACCAAAATAAATATCTAAGCCATATATTTTTATCTAAATCCGGAGAAATGGTTCTGTTTGGCGAATCATTCGGTGTTATGTTGATTTTTACTCCGGTTTATGAAAATAACGATTTAGAGTGGAGATGCGAAGGAGCACCTTCAGAAAAGGTTCCTTATAGTTGCCAGAACAAAACAACTCTCATTAAAAGAAAAGTCAATTATTACTGTAGCCTTTAACGTATGGATAGATAGCCTTTATGTTCATTATTCATATTTCTCAAATACAAATAAATATGTTTGAAAATGAAAACCTTTATCCTGCCAAGGTATAGGGATATTCTCTGGAGCACCAGAAAATTTACCGGCTTCATAAACCCTAAGCTTTACTCGTTTTCCAACATACCCTTTTTCCAAATCTGCTATATCATTCTCGCTAAGTATGCTGGTTTCTTTACCATGCTTAAGTTTATACAATTCAAAACCATTTCTAGCTAATTTTACGGACAGGCCTTTTATAACGTAAAACTGCACAGCCGGTTCATTATAAATTTCTTTCCCATTAACTGAATGTACTTTCAATAAATATTTGCCAAAAGAATCTTTACCCCTCAAGTTACTTCCCGAAATAATAGTTGCATCAATAACAGTTGCAGTCCCTAAAGGAACACCAAGCACTCCAATAACAGGGGTTTCATTTAATGATTTTACTGTAATAGAACTTTCTGCATAAACCGGATGGAAAATGATGCAAAGTACTAAGGAAATTACAGCACATATTTTCATTATGGATTACCTTTGGATATAAACATAACCAGTGGTCAACAGTGAACTACTCGCACTACACAGAAAAAATAACAACATTATTATCACCGTCAGATCTTGCTTTTGCAGCAGCATCTTTAGCATTTTTCAGTAGCTTTTCATGATCGGTATCTTGTTTTATCTGGTCGATGCCGATGCTTATGGCAAGTGATGCAGGTGATTTTGGGGGGGTATCAGTAATGCTTTTGTTGATTTTTTCTATTAGGCGATTGGAAACGGTAATGCAGCCCTCATCCTTTGTTTCAGGTAAGATTATTGCAAACTGTTTGCTTGAGTAACGAAAAGCTGAGTCAACTTTACGAATAGACTCAGAGATTACTTTTCCGATGTCTGCGATTATCTTATTGGCTTCATCATAACCTAAGGTTTCATTGATGCTCTTAAAGTTATTCAGGTCAATGAACATTAATGATAGTGGGTGATTATATCTTTTTGCATGTTCCGATTCGGCCTTAATGCGAACATTAAAATATGGTGTGTTGTACAGGCCGGTAAGTTTATCAGTAATGGATTCGTAGTGTTTCTGCTGTATCTCTTCAGTTAAGCGTTCATTTGCTTTTTGTAATTTATGGTTCAGTATGTTGAG
>QZLD01000167.1 GCA_004796385.1 Gammaproteobacteria bacterium
ACCACTAAGATGTTGTGGAAATGGTGTTTTTAATAGCTCAACTTCACCAAACGGTGTTATTGCTTTTTCTGATCCAAAACGATAATGAGCAACCGTTTCTTGTTCTGGCCATGAGGTAGAAATCCAGATTTCCGAGTTTGAATCAGGAGAGAGAATATCAAGTCGTAAAGAAGAGATGCCGCGATATGTTGAAGCTACAAGAGGTATGTATCTGGAGTTCCCATTTTTTCCAGAGACAACAGCCACAAGTATTGCCGAATCGTAACTATAGGCAATCTCAATTGCGACCGTATGCTTGCCGATTTTAGTGATACCAAGCGGTATGAGCTCTTTTTCTGTAGAGTTTTTATGTTCTTCTGCTTGCAGTTTTGTGAACAGGAATATAAAAGAAATTATTAGTGCAGAAAAAAGAATAATTTTTGTTGTCTGTTTTTTATTCATTATCATAGTTTAGTTACAAGGTTATATTTGAGGTTCTATAAAATAAAAATTATACATGCAGTCAATGGCAAAGGCATAAGCTATTAACGAGCTGATAATAAGTAATATTATAGTCATTGATTTCATGCCTTCTTTCCATCCTCTTGCTTTTATCAGATATAAAGACACAAAAATCAAGGCTAATAAAAAAATCCAAACTTTTAACCGGTTCGGTAAATTGTAGTCATTGCATTTCGCATCGTTTATTACCCATACAAGCAGCAATGTCATCACTGAAAGAAATGATATTATAGTATAAGCTACTGATTCGTTTAGTGGTGGATATAACACCTCTGCGGTTGTTGCAATAAATATAAAAATCCATAACTGTATTGCTGCGGCTTTGTTTTTTCTCATAAAGATCTACCCTGAATTTGATGGCAAAAGTTCAATTAGACATCAGCTTTCCTTGAGAGACCATTAAGCAGGCAGGATTGTTGCGACAACATCTTTGCAGGTATTGATGGGTAGCCACATTTCCAAGCTATTGCTTTGGGAATCTGCTGTTAAAAAACCATACTGTTCATAATATGAAATAACTTCCGGTGTTTTTGGATCAACAAACAGTCCAATTGCTGAGATTTGATTTGAGACCAGTACGGTTTTACAGATGGCATCTATAAGAAGTTTTTCACCAATACCGGAATCTTGCGCAGTATGATCAACAGCTATACGCGCCAGTTTTACAGCATTTAATGGATGGGGATAGTTTTTGTAATGTTTGTGATTGGGGGGAGTGATAACGGAATAACCTGTGAGGGTATAAAAACCAATGATTAAATGAGGAGAGTCTTTTTTGCAGGCAACATAGGTTTTTGAAATATTTTTAGATGTTTTTTGCCGTGCTTGTTGTTTTAAAAAATTATTGAGTTCAGCAACTCTACAATCAAACTGTTTTCTGTCATGGTTTTTTGAGATCTCTTCAATGGTTATCTGCATTAACAGATCCTCTGTATTTTTTTGCCGCCTCTATAAGTTTTTTATTTGGCTTTGGTGGATTTTCCAAAGCTGCATACAGGGCGTCTGCTCCAGACATAGAAAGTTGCAATGTTTCGGTTCTTTCTATTATTCGGCAGGCTTTTTCCATTGCTGAATCAATAAGAAACTGGGATATGGTTGCGCCGGAATAATCGGCAGCACGCTGAATAATCTCCTGTATTTCAGAAGAGGTTCGGGCTACCAAACGGGTCTCTTTTCTTTCTGTATTTATGCTCATAATGGTTCCTCAATGCGATATCAATCAATGATGCCACTATGGCATACATGATCACAAAAAGTCAATCTGTATGCCAATACAACACACAATTTTGAGTAGTGTCACAATTGAGGACAGTTCTGAGAGGTAGGTTATGAAAGAAATATCTGACTTGTAATCTCTATCCTTGAGAGCGTTTTCCGCCAAAAACTACTCCTTAAACCCACTTATACTTTCACTGAGAATATCGTTTATGTTCTTGCCGATACCGGAAAGCCCGAAGAATTTAAGCTGAAGCATTAGTTTTGATGATGGCTCTTCCGGTTTGTTGATCTCATCGAGATAGCGCTGTTTAACCAGCGTTGCCGACCAACAGCAGGTTTGATATCTGAATCCGGCCAATGATTCGGCAGTTCTTTCATGCAGGTGCGAATAGCGCCATTTGCCGAAGGTGCGCCATCTGCCGGTTACTTTGTAGTCGAATGATATTTCCGAGAGGTCGGTTGTATCTGCGTCTTTACCACTGTCATTACGTTGCCAGTTGTGATTTAGGTTGAGAAGCAGATCTTTGCCGGAGTATTGATTGATAAAGCTGACAGACTGCACAAAATTTTCGCCGTGATTCCAGAGAACCTCCATCTGGCTGCTGAATTTAATGGTCGGATAGAGTGAGAATTGCGCGACCAGATTGGAATTTTCTTCCTGTCCTTCTGTGTCGATATTGCCGCCAATGCCAACCTGATGCGGTTGCAGATAGAAAATTTCGCCGATGGTGATATTGCCGTATTCATAACCGCTGCCTTTATGAAACAGACGATTAGTTATGGCAAGACTGAGATTATTGGCATCGCTGATGCGATCACCTCCGCTAAAACGGTTGGTGGCAAATAGCTGGGTTGCACCAAAACCGTTTTCGCTGCTGTCAAAGTTGGGAATATCGCTCTGATCTTCGTAGGGGGTGTATAGCAGAAACAGCCGGGGTTCCAGACTTTGAGTGTAGTCTCTGCCAAAGAGTGAAAAGTCCCTCTCCAGAAAAACGGCGCTGTCGATATATGCTGTCCATGTATTAAAAGAGTTGCTCTGACTATCTTCAGGCTGATTTTCTTCCAGACTGTAGCTGCGATTTGCCAGAATTATTCCCGGTTCTAAAAAATACGCCATGGAGCTGAAACGTCTCTTCAGAGTCAGATCTAAATTGTATCTGTCGCCCTTGATCTTTGTCTCTTCGTCGTGATCGAAACGGGTGATCTGCGCTGCAAAATCTGCCTGCAAATATTGCAGATCTTTTTGGTATTGTGCCGAAAGTTGCGGCAGACGGCGATATGGCTCAGAGGTGTTCTCATTTATTATCTGATAACCTTCCGATAGAAAACCAAAACTAAGATTACCCCTGCTATGGTTAAAAGAGATCTGGCTACGCAGATAATCTGGCGCACCGCCATCACCAAGGTCGTCGAAATACTCTTCATCTGAAACATAGTTAAGACCGATGGCGTTGGTTGTATTTGTGCCTATTTTGCCACTCTGTTTGTAACTGGAACGCAACCTTGAGTCGCCGTAGATATCATCATCGGCAAGATAATCCACATTAAGCTCTCCATTCTGATTTTCGGTAAGAAAACGGAACTCGGTTTCAAGGGCGACACCTCTTCTGCCGAGAATTCGTGGAGTCAAAGTGGCGTCATACTCAGGTGCCAGATTCAGATAATAAGGGATACGCAGATCAATACCGGAGATATCATCGTAAGAGATATAGGGAAACAGAAAACCGCTCTGTCTTTGCGAACCGATAGGAAAGCGGATATACGGAGTATAAAACAGTGGGACGCCGAACATCTCAAGTCTGGCATGAGTTGCGCTGCCTTGTTGTGTCTCCTGATTAAGGGTGATCTTGCCAGAGGCTATGTGCCAGTCCTCGCCATCTCGGGGACAGGTGGAGTAAGTTGCCTGTTTCAGTGTTGCCAGGCTTTTATTGCTGACATCGACTCTTTCTGCTCGCCCCTGAGCAAATAATTTCACCGAATCCGTTTCTGAACCTTTCTCTGGATTTTTTGGCAGATTTTGCTGTAAATCATCCGCAGCAGAATAAGCATAATTCTTTGTGTAAACATAGTACTGAGCATCG
>QZLD01000121.1 GCA_004796385.1 Gammaproteobacteria bacterium
AGCCCTTAATTTAATCAATCGAGATTTCTTACGGCTCCTTTATCGGCACTGGTTGCCATAGAAGCATATGCTCTGAGCGCAACAGAGACATTTCTCTCTCTATTCTGCGGCTGCCAAGGTTTGGATAATGCCTCCATTGCCGCCGTTCTTTCTGCCAATTCAGCATCGGATATTGCTATATTAATTGTTCTTTCCGGGATATCTATCTCTATGATATCGCCATCTTTAACCAATGCAATATTACCCATCGCTGCAGCTTCCGGAGAGACGTGGCCGATTGACAGACCTGAAGTACCACCGGAGAAACGTCCATCTGTAATCAGGGCGCACTCTTTACCAAGCCCGATTGATTTGAGATATGATGTTGGGTAGAGCATCTCCTGCATTCCCGGTCCACCTTTTGGTCCCTCGTAACGAATTATTACCACATCGCCACTTACAACCTTGTTATTGAGAATTCCATCTACTGCATCTTCCTGACTTTCAAAGACTACAGCCTTGCCTTTGAATTTCAGGATGCTTTCATCAACTCCGGCAGTTTTCACTATACAGCCATCCTCAGCCAGATTACCAAAGAGCACTGCCAAGCCGCCATCTTTACTATGTGCATTATCTACGCTTCTGACACAACCGTTTTCACGATCCAGATCCGCTTCAGGATACCTGACATCCTGAATAAATGCCTGATTTGATGGTATTCCACCAGGAGCTGCACGATAGTACTCTCTCGCCTCTTCAAGACAGCTTTCTCTGGCGATATCCCAATTATCCAACGCCTCTCCAAGGGTCTCAAAATAGACCGTAGGCAGATCTCTGTGGATTAATCCCGCTTTATCCAGCTCGCCTAAAATACCGTAAACTCCGCCCGCTCTGTGAACATCTTCCATATGATAACTTGAGGATGGAGCTACTTTAGACAAGCAAGGAACTGTGCGGGACAAACGATCCATATCGGACATGGTAAAACCGACCTTTGCTTCATTTGCTACCGCCAGAAGATGGAGTACCGTATTGGTTGATCCGCCCATAGCAATATCCAACGACATAGCATTCTCAAACGCCTCAAATGAGGCTATAGAGCGTGGCAATACTGACTCGTCACCATCTTCATAATATCTTTTTACCAGCTCCATGATCTGTTTGCCTGCCCTCTCAAACAGCTTCCTCCTGTCTTTATGGGTTGCAACCACAGAAGCAGTTCCGGGAAATGAAAGCCCTATTGCTTCGGTCAGGCAGTTCATTGAATTTGCAGTAAACATTCCGGAGCATGAGCCGCAGGTCGGGCATGATGAACGCTCCAGCGTTTCGACATCTTCATCGGTTACGTTCGAATCTGCAGCAGAAACCATAGCATCCACAAGATCAAGACAAACTTCATTACCCTGAATTACCGCCTTTCCCGCCTCCATAGGTCCACCGGAAACAAAGATTGCCGGAATATTCAAACGCATTGCAGCCATCAGCATTCCCGGAGTAATCTTATCGCAGTTGGAAATACAGACAAGAGCATCAACCGTATGGGCATTAGCCATATATTCAACAGAGTCGGCAATCAGATCTCTTGACGGCAAACTGTAAAGCATTCCATTATGCCCCATAGCAATTCCGTCACAGATGGCTATAGTATCCATCTCCTTGGCAACACCTCCCGCCTTTTCGATTTCGCGACACACAAGCTGTCCCAAATCTTTAAGATGAATATGCCCTGGTACAAATTCTGTAAACGAATTACAGACCGCAATAATCGGCTTCTTGAAATCTCCGTCTTTCATCCCGACTGCGCGCCACAAAGAGCGGGCTCCGGCCATATTTCTTCCACTGGTTGTTGTACTGGAACGATACTTCGGCATTTTATTTCCTCTTAAACTATTTTTTTCTGACTATGTTAATTATCAGTTTGGCAATGGCCAATTGCAGCATCTCCATATTTTGTTTATAACTAGCAAAATACGGAGAATACTAAAAATTCTCAGGGGAGATATAATAACTCATTTATGAATAAATCTGAATGGCATCAACCAGCCGAAAAAAACCATATTCGGTTTTCCGGTGTTTAGCTTAAAAAGTCTCTGTGATGGCGTATACAATTAAATATTAAATGAAAAAACGCCCTTAAACTCCTCGTTTACAGTAAGCTCTGCACCACAATACATACACTTGGTTATTTTGGGGTTGTTCTTCATACCACAAGATGGACACTCATTCTTTGATTTTCGCATCTCTGTTTTCTTATCTGTTATTTCTGCAACTATCTCTTTCAACTCATCTTCACTATAACCACCCTTTTCCTGAAGCAACTCCCAAAGAGCCTCAGTAACATTTACCAGTGAATCGAGCTTTTGTTTAATTTCTCCCAGATCCACCTTCATAAGGTGAATGTCTGAGGTTCCTACATCAGTTACTGCACCACGTCCCATAAATATCTCCTTTTCATATAACAGTCTTATATTATGATAAATATTATAGTTGGCTTTTTTGTATATGCCCTATATCTGATCAAGTATCTTGGCGCGATACTCTTTGTACTCGTCCTCTGTTAGAAGGTTATCCTTATATGCCTTTTCCAACTGGGCAAGCCTATCTGAAAGAGATACATCCTCACTACTGTCTCCACCACTAAATTCAGCGATAAACTCCTTACCACGCCTCACTGCTTCCTCATATAGATCTTTGAATTTATCAATACTTACATCTGCAAGGTCTGCTTTTTTCTCAAAAACTTTACAAGCTATCTCTCCAACCGCATAGGTTGTAGCACCTGAAATAGCCGCAACTGATATGCCGCCAAGAACTGAACCTACTCCCGGAATAGACTTTATTAAACTGCCGCCCAATCTGACGATAGCGCCTCCAGTTAGAGCAGAAATAAATGCTTTACCGCTTTCATTTTTAAAATCTACACCATAGAGAGATGCCAATTGTTTAAGCATATCAAGCTGCAACGCAGTTACTGTTACAACATCAAAAACCGGTATCGGAATAAATCCGGCACTTAATGATAATACTGCATGTTTTTTAATAATTGCCTCTGCCCCTTCTTTCATAAAGATCTCCATATAAGTCGCTGATAGAATTGATATTTGAATATATCAATATTGTTTGCCTGCGGCAATTAATCAGTTTTTGCCG
>QZLD01000210.1 GCA_004796385.1 Gammaproteobacteria bacterium
GGAAAACAGCTTCACTTTAGTGAAGAGCTTAATGGTGTAAATGTATTTATTATGATGCTGATCTCGTCATTTTTCGTACTTATATCTTTTGGGCTACTTGCTCCGTGGCGCTTTATAAAAGATACAAATGAAATACTCGGTTATGCGTATCTGAAATAAGAAGATGAAGTCTCAATTAATCATTTTTTTCATGAAGTTTGCCGCTTTTATTCCCTATTGGTTTCTGGAGAAGGTGGGGTTGTTACTCGGTTGGCTGGCGTTTATTATACCCAACCAAACACGCAAAGTGGCTCATAAAAACATCGAGCTCTGTTTTCCTGATCTGCAGGAGAAAGAGAGGTTGTCTCTTACGCGACGCTCGCTGCAGGGGATGGTTTTAACCATCCTTGAAACCTGCCATATCTGGAATCGCCATGTTGACCTATCTCTGGATAAGATTCTGCATGTTTATGGCGAAGATGATTTAAAAAAGGCAATGGAGCTTGGTAATGGGGTTATTCTTGCTGCGCCCCATTTCGGCTCATGGGAGATACTGGGTTTGTGGTGTGCAAAACGTTATCCCAGTAGCTATTTGTATAGGCCGCCCAAGTTACAAAAATTTGAAGATTATATGGTTAGCGCCAGAAGCCGCAATGGAGCAAAGATTGTTCCTACCAATGCCGTGGGTATAAGAAAAATGTTTCAGTCTCTAAAAAAGGGGGAGTTGGTCGGAATTTTGCCTGATCAGGACCCGTCCGAAGGCGATGGTATGTTTGTGCCGTTTTTTGGTATTGAGGCAAACACAATGGTATTGCTATCCCGCTTTGCCGCTAAAACCGGAGCCAGGGTTTTTATTGCTTATGCTGAAAGAGTGTTGGGTAAAGGGTATATTCTTCATATCGAGCCTTTGGCAGATGAAATAAATTCTGCAGAAACATATCAATCGGCCCTGTGTTTAAATAAAGGGATTGAGGATGCAGTAAAGAGACATCCGGCGCAGTACCAATGGGGGTATAAAAGATTTAAAAGGAGGCCCAAAGGAGAGCCTTCTTTTTATAATTTTTAATCGCTGATTTTAGTCATTGGGTGGCGTTTTACATTTATAATTGAACCACCAAAATTTTTTTTTGCCCAAAAAACAAAACAAGGTTCCTAAATGCACAGTTTTTTTGCTAAGCTTTGGTATATAAGTGCGCGTATTGTTTTTGTTCAATATGCTTTACTCTATGTTCGTTTCGGCTGATTTACTGGAAATAATAATAAACAATTGGAAAAGCGATTGTGGTAAAACAACTAAATAAGACCATGCTTTTACACTGGCTCGAGGGGAAAGGGGCCAGGCGTTGTGCTGTTGTTGCCAATCTTATCATCGTTATGCTTATTGCCTATGCTTTGGCAAACCTTTTTTGGAATTCATATTACGATCCAATGCTGGCTGTAAACCCACCATCTTCATCAGTATCTCTTTCCGGTAGCGATATTCAAACAAAAGGTCAGGGAGCTGCCGTTTCAGGCAATCATCTTTTTGGTCGAGTATCTACAAAGCGTACTTGTGAGCAACGAGGTATGATTACCGACAAGAGTGGTAAATGTATACCGCCCACCAAAATAGTTCCTGTTAAGCCTCCATCGCAAACCCATCGAGATCTGAGAGTTACTCTGAATGGCATTTTATATTTTGGTGATGATACTCTATCCAGAGCAGTTATCTCCAACTCTTCGCGCCAGCAGGATGTTTATGCTATTGGAGCAATAGTCGAAGGTAAGGCGATAATAAAAGAAATTCACGAAGACAAGGTGGTTCTCTCTTTCCCCGGAAGTGGCAATAGTACTCAGATTCTTAATCTGGAAGAGATTAATGGTTCATCTTCAGCAAAACCGGAAATAACAAGTAAACCGAATAAGCGACCTGGTCGTAAAGGTAGGGGGCGTCGTGGGCGAAAAGGAGAGTGGAGTGATCTTTCCATGACGGAAATAAGAGGAAAGCTTATTGAGAATCCTTCGCTTATTAATAGAATTGTTAGGATAAGACCTATAAACAGAAACAAAAAGTTTATGGGATTCAGGTTATCTCCGGGAAAAGAGAGAGATGTATTTGAACGGTTGGGATTAAAGCGTGGTGATATCGTTGTAGCTGTTGATGGTTCAAGGTTAAACACAGCTCAGGATGGCATGAAAGTAGCTTCAAAATTTGCAACAGCAACAGAATTAAACTTAACCGTTAAAAGAAAAGGTGCGGAAGAAAACGTAACCATAAGATTTTAGGAATGAATTTTTAGTAGGAAACGTCGAGTATGACTAACATAAGAAATAATCAATATATTCGCATTGCTTCAGATAGAGGCATTTCTCAGCGATTTAATAACAGGTTTTTGCGGAACTTCAGCTTGCTGTTTGTTTTTGCGCTGTTATTTGTTGTTCAGTCAGTGCCTGTTGCGGCAGCTCCGCCAACAGGCAGTAAGAATCATCCAGATAAAGAAAAGACAGCGTCCATAATAAATATGAACGATGTTGATATTAATGTACTTATCAAGACTGTTTCGGAGGTTTGCAATAAAAATTTTATTGTAGACAAGAGGGTTGGCGGCAAGGTTACAGTAATTGCCAAACATCCGATGAATCCCGAAGAGACATATCGTGTTTTTCTCTCTATTTTGCAGGTTCATGGCTATGCAGCTATTCCGTCCGGTGAAGTAATCAAGATCGTTGCCAGTGGCAATGCCCGCTCCAGTGCAGCTCCGGTACAAAACGCACATGACAAAGGTGCTATGGATGAGTTTATTACGCAAGTAATTCCTATTAAAAATGTTGCTGCTGCACAGCTTGTTCCTATTTTAAGACCATTGGTTCCTCAGACAAGTCACTTGGGCGCATATCCTCCGACCAACGTACTTATAATATCCGACCATGCCGGTAATATTAATCGTATTTTAGATATCGTCAGCCGTATTGATACAGCTAATACTTCCGATGTAGAGGTAGTAAGGTTGGATTTTGCTTCTGCATCTGATGTTGCCAGAATCCTTGGAGTTATATACAAAAAACAGCAGAACGACCCTATGTCGGCAAAACTCACTGTAGCTGTTGATGACAGAACCAACAGCATTCTTCTTAACGGCGATCCAACATCCAGAATAAAAGCCAGAGCAATTATTGCCCATCTGGACACAGACCTTGGAGGTGAAGGCGGCAGCACTCAGGTTATCTATCTGAAATATGCCAATGCAAAAGAGATGGTTACGGTTTTGACAGGAATAAGCGATAGCCTGAAAACATCCTCCACAAGCAGCTCTTCATCATCTTCAAAAAGAAAAACCCGTAGATCACGCAGAAGAACTACCTCTACCAGTAGCTCTACGGAACAAAAGGTTAGTATACAGGCTGATGAGGCAACAAATGCGCTGGTAATTACCGCGCCGCCTAAAATTTTAAACTCTCTTAAAACCGTTATTGCCCAGCTTGATATTCGTAGGGCGCAGGTATTGGTAGAGGCGATTATTGTTGAAGTTTCGGCAGATAAATCCTCAGAACTTGGTGTTAACTGGTTAATGGATGGGGCTTCCCGCAATTCTTCGCAAGATGGTTATGCAGCAACCTCTAACTTTGGAGGAATTCTCAGCAGCATGCTTAGTCTTAGTCAAGGCACAGGATCAATTCCTGGTGGTTTTACCGTTGGGATTGGTGATTTCAGAAATGGTCGTACCAGATTTGGTGCAATTGTAACTGCGCTGGCTTCCAACTCCGCATCTAATATTCTATCTACACCAACTATTATGACCACTGATAACGAGGCAGCAGAGATAAGAGTTGCTGAAAACGTACCATTTGTAACCGGGCAGTACTCAAACAGTGGTTCATCTTCTTCTGTTAGCCCTTTTCAGACTATTAAAAGAGAGGATGTTGGTCTTATTCTCAAGGTAAAGCCGCAGATAAATGAGGGTAATGCTATTAAACTGGATATTGAGCAGGAGATGTCCAGTCTCTCTACGAGTGCGGCCAATGCTGTAGATATCACCACAAAAAAACGTAGCATCAAAACCAGTCTGATAGTTGAAGATGGTCAGGTTATTGTTATAGGCGGTTTGATTGATGATACTGTGGATGACACCGAACAAAAAGTACCGGGGCTTGGTGATCTGCCATTAGTGGGAGATATGTTTAAATACACAAAAACCAGCAAGATGAAGCGTAATCTGATGATCTTTATTCATCCGACCATTATTCGAGATACGGCAACATCTTTGGCATATACCCATAAAAAATACGATTACATCAGAGCTAAACAGCTTGAGCGTCGTGAGAAAGGTACCTATCGCATGAGCGACGAGATACAAACTCCTCTTTTGCCGAAATTTGAGGAGTTGGTAAAACTGCCGGCTCCTTTTAAAGAGATGGAGCAGGCTTCTGCCAAAAGTATTAATAAAGAGTCAAAGCAAGAAAAGACAGAAGAATAGGGTTTGGAAATGGATACATTTAATGAAAATATGCCATTGAATAACCCGAATTCAGATGGTGATTTTGGTGACGAGCCGGAACCAATTGATCTGGATGCAATGGTTGCTATAGATAAAGAGCAGGAAAAAATCAGGCTGCCATTTGCCTATGCAAAAAGACATAAAGTTCTTATTACAGATAATAATGAAGAAACAGCAGATGTATCCTACAGTGATGATACAGGCGTTGATGCGATAACAGAGGTAAGGCGTCGTGTCGGTAGAAAGTTGAAACTGACAAAATATCCAGCTTTGGAATTTGAGCAGATAATGCAAAAGTTCTA
>QZLD01000301.1 GCA_004796385.1 Gammaproteobacteria bacterium
ACCGAAACTATAATGCGAAGTTGGTATGACAATCGTGATTTTGTATTGAAAAATAAATTTGCTTGGTGGGTCGATGGAACTCTTTCTCTGGCAATAAAGCAACAGACTGGCAAAGAACCACAACTACTGTTTGTTGATGTTCGCAATCCTGATGAAGCCACATTCATCGATTCAACAACTGCTGCCAGACAAGATTTACTTATCAGAGTAGTCAATCCCAAGTGGATTAAATCTATGATGAAAGAAGGTTATGCCGGCGGTAATACCATGGCAAAGAATCTCGATAACATGATGGGTTGGGAGATCATGCGCGAACAAACATTCAGTGATCAGAATTGGAATCATGTTGCAGATACTTATGTTAAAGACAAGCATGACATAAACATTAGAGAATGGTTTGATAAAACCAATCCACATGCTTTTCAAAAGTTAACTGTTACAATGCTGGAAACTATTCGTAAGGGTTACTGGAAAGCTGATAAAGCTACTCAACTTGAAATAGCCACAGCCTATGCAGAATCTGTTGCTAAACATGGTAGGGCTAGTGGCGTCCGTGAAGGTGGTAATGATAAATTGGTAAAATTTGTAGATGACACCCTCTCTGCCGAAAAATCTTCAAAACTAGATTCTGTTCTAAAAGAATACCATCAACGATCTGCTGAGCTTACTGATATTGCCCCCGGTAATAGTTCCAATGAAACTGTTCATGGTAAAAAGCTTAAAAAGAAAAATCAGCAGCAAACTCAAAATCATCAGGATGAAAAAAAGTCTTTAAATAATAATATGATTTTGATACTCGTTATAGCTTGTTCATTACTGATTATAGTTATTGGTTTCTTCAGCAGACACAGAAAATAGCGAAAGGAGTAAATGGGCATGACAGATCAAATTGTTTCAATTTTATTTACTATAACTGTAGCCCTAAAAGTTCCTGTGATTATTGGCCTTTTATTGGCGTTGGTATGGTCACTTTATAGCATTGGTATTTTTTTGCGTGAATGGTTCGACAGAAAATGTAATCAGCTATCATGGCAGCAAAAAATCAATGATTTTTGCAACTGTGAGTTCAATAAAAGAGTGAGTCTTTCAAAGTTATTCTCATCCGCATCTACACCTGAAATAATAAATTATTGCTACGGATATATAGTATCCCAGTCCTCAAATATTAATGAGCAAATACAAATAGATCTTCTACTTCAAGAGATAGAACTGCGAGCTGTTAAAAACCTTTCCAGAATACGCATAGGGTTACGATTAGGTCCTGTGCTTGGGTTAATGGGAACATTAATACCTATGGGCCCAGCCCTTAAAAGTATTTCGCAAGGAAACCTGGAAATGATGTCCAATGAAATGGTTATTGTTTTCAGTACAACAGTTGCTGGCCTTCTAGTTGGAGCACTAAGTTATCTAATTTTAACTGTTCGTCAATACTGGTATGCAAAAGATCTTGCCCAAACAGAACACATTGCTCGCTTTATTATGCAACGCCCGATAGGAGTAATCAGATCTGCAACACAATTCTCCACAAATGATTCCACTATGGAGACACAGGCATGCAAGGCAAAATGACCACATTTCGCAATAAAAGATACAAAAATCTTCTTGGATCAGTCGACGAAGACCCAATGGCAACAGTCGCAAATTTATTCGATGTAGCTATGGTATTTGCAGTTGTACTTATCCTTGCAATGTTTACAGCATTGAGTGTTCCAGGCTTACTTTCCTCAAAAGATGATATTGCAATCATTAAAAACCCCGGTAGTGACGATATGGAAATCATTACAAAAAAAGGGGTTGAAATAGATCACTACCAGATAAGTAACGAAGAGATTGGAGGTGACGGGCAAAGGCTTGGTGTTGCTTACAGACTTCCTAGTGGTGAAGTAGTATATGTTCCTGAAAAGAAAACTAGTAAAAATTAAAGACGTAATATTATATTCATAATCCTCAATTAAAATGCCTGCGCTTGATGAATGTTATTTTTCACACCGCAAAAAGCAGTCAACATCCACATAGAAACAAATTCAGCATTTAGATAAATGGAGTTAGGAAATATGTCCAAGATAGATAACAAGTTAAAACTGTTAGCCTGTTTCGCTCTTTTGCTGTCGCAAGCAGTATTTGCAGGCGGCGATGATCCTGAAACCGGATTTCGTGTTTTTCCTTTTTTGCAACAGGTAAAAACCAATTCCGTAGGCATTACCTTTGAGACGCACAATTCGGATAGTGCCACAATCAAAGTATCTCTTAATTCAAATATGAGCGGTTATATTGCTCATTCTGCTCCAACAGGTAAGATCCGCAAGATGACTCTTTCCGGTTTGAGCACAAATACAAGATACTACTACACAGTAACATCAGATGGAGAAACCAGTCCTGTAGGCTCATTTGTTACAGCCCTACCGAAAGGAAGTCGTTTACCATTTAGATTTGCAGTTTACGGAGATACCCGTGAAGCGGCTTGGTACGAAGACATTGTAGCCTCTTATGGTGATAACGATGACCATCTTCCGGTTTGCCAAAGCATGGCATCAAAAGCTCCTGAATTTGTCTTGCATGTTGGCGACCTTGGCCGTGACGGCACCGACATGGATGATGTTATCAACTTTTTTGATGTGGAAAAAGGGTTACTACGAAATCACCCTATAGTTCCAACCTATGGAAATCACGAATTTTCAGGTGGTAGTGGAACCGGAAATACCTATTTCGACAGCTACTTAATGAGTTCCGGCAATAGCGGTGATTTTGCATATTATTCTTACAATTACGGCAATGTGCATATCCTTGTAATTAATACAGGTAAATATATTGATAACGATGACAGCTACGATCTTCTATTGCCCGGCACTGCTCAATATGAATTTATTCAAACTGATCTGCAAAACGCTGCTGCCGATAGTGACATAGACCATATCTTTGTTTCGTTACACGTTCCGGTTCATTCTGCTTCATCATGGGGTGACAACCCAACACTTGTAAATCATCTGCGTCCTCTATTCGAGCAAAATGGAGTTAAAGCTGTTTTTGAAGGGCATGATCATGATTATCAACACCTTGAAAAAAATGGCATTCACTACATCTTAAGCGGTGGTGGCGGAAGCCCAATACTGCAAATTGGTAGTCCATCATCTGATGCAACAATACATAAATACGAAGATGTCCTTAATTATGTAATTGTCGATGTCAACGGATCATCATTAGTACTAGAAGCCTACAAGGTTCAGGGGCAGGGCAATAGTTCTTCATCTCTGCTTGAACGCATAGTTTTTTAGGAAAAAAGCTCTGATTAATTAACTTGCCTTCAAGAAAGAATTACTGCATTGAGGGCGGTACCAGAAGAATAGTTTATATACTTATTTATATATTTTGCCTAATTAATCAGAGCTTCTTTAGTTTGAAAATATCTATTTATGTTCGAAAAGATTTTTGTACCCGGCTCTCTTTGCAGTTTCGATAAAACCAGGAGCTAACCAATCCAAGTAAAAACAACCTATGAAAATACATACTGCTATCCATATCTTAATTGCTATTATCTGCTACTTCCCTACCCTTATTTATGCCGAACCGAACAACTTCGAAAATGATAAGGCACAAGCTCTTTTCAACAAGGCGCAATCGTTCGAAAGTGCAGAAGATTATCAGGTAGCGATCCAGGCATATGAGGAGATAATGGAAAAACATGTGAATAGCATTTATGCAGGAGAGTCCTTATTTAAAAAAGCTGCAATACTTGATGAAAAGCTGTTTTTTCCGGCAAAAGCACTCGATTATTATCAAAAATATATTGATAGATATAATGGCCGTCACTCCCGCAGGGCGGAAATACGCATTAACCTGCTAAAACGATATCAAAATGTTGATCCGGTTGTTTATAAAGAGTTCAATACCATCCTCAATAGTTACAGACCGGGGGAAAATGCTGTCTTTATTAAAAGAGTAGAAAAGTTTATTACAGATTACCCAGCCTATAAAACTCTTGATGATGCTCTGTTCTGGTTGGCAAATGAGTATAGGGGGCGAAAGAGAGCACCTGAAACAGCACTTGAGTTTAAAAATATTGAAAAAGCTATTCCTCTGTATAATCGCATACTGGAGGAGTACCCCGATTCACCACATAAATTATCAATATTAAAAAATATAGGTGACTGTTACTTTTTTTTAAAAAAGTACGGTAAAGCTCAGGAGTATTTTAACCGGGTTGCAGATATAGATAAAAACTTAGCTAGCGGATTAATAGGTAATGATCTAATGAGAGCCAATATTAAGTCATATCGCTATAATCTTTTTCTATTGACAATGGCAATTCTTACTGCATCTATTGTTATGATTATCAAAGTTGTTCCTGTGAAAAGCATCAAAATCTTTTCCGGACTTAAAATCGGCATTTTTCATACTTTGTTTTTTATTCCGGTAGCAATAATACTGCCTGTTGTAACATTTCTGTTAACCGATGCCAGACATGACAATATGACCGGAATGGAGCCTTGGTTAATGATACTTATTATGGTCGTTACCGCATTTTTTATCCTGATTAACGGTATAGTAATGGAACTTGATTCAAGAATTGAGGTTAAAATGAGGTACTACCTTCCCTTACTACTCTCTTTACATCTTAGTATTACATATATTCTATTCTACTCTCTGGGATTGATGACCTATATTGAGAGACTGTTTTTGTGACTGCTTTTATGAAACGCAAAATAATGCCGACAGTTATTTTAATCGGTTGCTTAATGGCTATTGCAATTTATATTGCAGGCGGATGGCAAAAAAACAATTATAGGTCAACAACCTCAAATCAAGATAAAACAGGTTTATCTTTCAACACAAAAGAGGTTATAAAAAACGGTGTCATAACTGACAATAAGAAAACCCAAAAACAACAAATAATCCCAAAAGAAAGTTCCAGAAACAAGTCGGAATTTACGACAAAAAACAAGACAGATAAAGTACATATAGACCCCAGACTGAAAGACATTAAGGTAACTGGTGAAGTTGTTGAAGACCCGGAACAGCACTTGGAGAATGATCCTGAACGGCTGGAAACGACCATAAGACTGCAGCAATTTACAATGCCGATAAAAAACCTGATGATGTTTTTTCCTTCATTCGCATATGAGGGAAAAATGGAGCTGGAGATTCCAACTTTTACCAATCGTCGTGACAATTACGATGGTAGCACAGCAAAAATAACCAGCAAGTTTACCTTATTAAAAGATGAGGACGGCAATTTTGAGCTTTCTCAGGAAAGCAATAGTAGCAACAGAAAAAATACATTCTCTTCTCCTGCATATAATGGACACTATTATTATGTAGATGGAGAGACAGAATATTATACCTCCAGTGGTGAACAATATTTTGATGATAAACTGTCTATGATTAAAACCTTGCTGGATAAAAACAATAGCGAACCATTGGTAAGAAAGAAATGGATTGAAATTATTAATGATATTGAACCGGTAATAGATCTTGAACTTATTACTGAAGGAGAAAACAGCATCACCTGGAATATTATTAAAAGAGATGGTTTGGACACTAATAACCAAAAGATAAAAATCACCTCACTTCGTGGCACTGTTACTGCCAGAACATCAGACAATGTTGTTACTCAAGCATCGTTTGATGGTAGCGGAACATATCAAGAGGGATTTATGAAGGGAGCAACTGTTAGTTGGAAAATTGATCTAAATCTCAGCCAAATTGGTATTCAAGGTCAAATATACTTACCATAGATGCAGATAAATGAAAAATAGGATAATAAATGATTTTCTTCTACGTTACGAAAAATTTGGTGGGATAATAGCAACAAATAATCCCCCAGCTTTAACATTCGTTGATAAAAACTATATTCAGGAATTGGGTAGATCGTCAGATTTATTATGGGACGAAACAGATAACGGCATTCTGTCAGCCCCTATTGAAGCTCATTATGCAATAACTGATTATTGTACTCTGTGTTGCAGCGGTTGTTATATGTCATCAAGTGATGATATTACAAAACTAAATGACAAAAAGGAAGATGTGCATAAAGCAATTTCCATAGCTAAAATCCTTTCTGATATGGGAATATTTCATGTTGCCTTGGGTGGTGGAGAGTCTTTTTCCATACCTTGGTTTTTTGAGCTTGCGGAGTGTTTTAGAAAACAGAATGTCATACCGAATGTAACCACAAACGGGCACCTTATTACCCCTGAAAATATAGAAAAATGTAAGGTATTCGGTCAGGTAAATATAAGCCTTGATATGATTACAA
>QZLD01000215.1 GCA_004796385.1 Gammaproteobacteria bacterium
CCAAGCATTAACGTCTGCCCCTGCTTTAATTAATGCTTTAACCACATCAAGTGAACACTCAAATTCCATCTCATCTAATGCAAATTCGAGAGGCCTAAAAAATGGAGAAATAGCAGAAGGGCTATTAGGGCACGCTCCTTTATTGATCAAAGAAATAACCCTGCATAAATCATTGCGTTCAATAGCATCGAATAACTTTTCGCTCAAAGAATCATTTTTTTTCATAAATAATTATTTAACACCGCACCCGTTATCTTTAAGATCTCTCAATTTTCTTAAACCGTTTTCCAACTCTTTTTCTGGTTTTTTGTGACGCTCATCAGCTCGTAGGTTGGGTTGAGCAAAGCGAAGCCCAACGTTTGTTATTTTCATTTTGGGCTTCATTCTTCAGCCCAACCTACCTTGCTGTTCATGAATTTTCAGCTAAGGTTTTAACCGGAATCTTAGCTTGAATAAACCTCCTCAAACTCTATTCCGGTATATCCATGATAAGCAATAGCGCAAAAGAAATTATTCATAACCTGATCGTCTGTGTCTCTTCTATCTACGCAAAATATTCTTGTAAAATTATCTGTTGGCACCTTGAACAAAGTGGAGTCAGGCAACCTGTCTTCATGAAAAGCAAATTTCACAGGAAATAATTTTCTTTTCCCATCATTAACTCTAAATTCGGTTATATCTTCATCCACTGCATCAATAGATTTTGTGACATTAAGGCAGTACCATAATTCCTCGTCTACATATATGGGTATTAGTTCGGCACTCTCTTCAAGAATATCTACAAGTTCCGTTGCTACATCTTTTCTAAAAGCAAATGTAAGCATGCCTAAATATGCAATATCAGGAATAGGATCATCTACTCTATCATCAAAATGCGCTTTAAACTGTCCTAATCTATCTATAAGAAGATCGCACTTAAATTCCCAGTTCTCGGAACTATATACATCATCTTCTGGAAACATAAACCTAAACTTTGGATCAGGATTTAAGATATATACTTTCATCAAAATTTAAACTTTCCACTATTCCATTAGCCAATAATCACCAACCACATAAACAGAGGTATTTGGTTGGCGATTACTAAAATCCATACCTATTTATTGTATCTATAAACAAACATGCGTCCATTATCATTACTATCAAGCGCTACCCAGAAAAAGTGTGCGTTGTATTCTGGGCTATAGAATGCGCTAACGCTTTTGTGATATAGGTATTCTTCTTCTAACCACGGTACGGTGTTTGCTATTTTCTCCCACCTGTTAGTTTCTGGTGCGAGGTTAGGATCTGGATAAAGGTTAGAAATAGGGTCAGGGTGATACACAAAGATCCCGCAGGTGTTTACAGGGTCATCCCATAAGTTATTATCCCCCTCTCCGTTATCAACATTGCAATAATGCCTGAACAGGATTAAAACATCGTTTACCGTATCATAATGAAGTACATTGTAATTTGTCCCGAATGATGTTCCAACCGAGTCACCAGTTGGTTGCGGATCTGCCCAGGTATTAGCGGCTATCTCTTTCCAACTCCTGTTTTTAATATCGTTTTCTTCATCAACAATCTCCGTGACTATCTGTGCATCTGCTGTTGAGTGGTAAATCCACATGGGGTTTTTTCCTACATTTACTTGAGGATATGCTCCTCCACCCATGTAGATCCTTTTTCTGACAGGGTCGTATGCTGATGAGCCGTCAATTCCAAATGGAGGAGGTGTACCACCGGCCTCTAATATATTCCACTCCTGATTGACGTTGTCATAAAACCAGTTGTTTACATCGCTTGGTGCCGACATATGATTCCAGAAGAAGGTTTTCTGCTGATCCGGCAGGTAGTGCATAACAGCCCCTAAAGGAGATGAAACATTGCGGTCGTCGGTAGTCGGTGCCGGATGACGATCCCACTGACGGGTATTCATATCAAATATCCAGGGACTGACGCGGTTATTTAATAAATCACTGTAATGCGTTTGAATATATCTGTATTCAGGTATCGCAGAATCATGATATCCAGCACTACAGGTCATGGACAAGAACTGCTCTCTATCTCCATCCCAGGCAAGCATTTCATACCCATGAACCATGGTTGAAACTGCAAGCGGAGTTGACTCTACCCCTTCAGCGCATAGTGGATATTCACCAAATGCACTTGATGTAGCGGTTACTCCATCGCTATTAATGCAAAGATTTGTTTTTTCCTTAAGGCAGTTATTGGTGTTTGTTATTTCGTCATCTGTCATTTCAGCCATGCGATCCCTTAACGACTGGCCTTCATCAGGTTCAGGAAAGCAACTCATACTATCAGGCTCATA
>QZLD01000057.1 GCA_004796385.1 Gammaproteobacteria bacterium
CAGCGAACTAAATACGATTCTGCCGGACAGTAAGACCAAAAATCAGAGATTCAAAAGCAAGGTTAAAAGACCTGAATATAGTCTTAAGAGACTAAGAAACACAAAAAGCCCTCTGAATGCCGGAGGGCTTTTTTTTGAAAAGGGAAAGTCTGCTTGAAAAAAAATATTAGCAGCAATAATACATATTTTACCTATTAAATTATACAGCCCCCTCGTTCCAAAGTTTTTTCCGGCCCCTCACATCTGTTTCTGCATTTAAGTTTGCCGGGTATTGGTGCAGCGAGGTGGCTTTGGCAGAGCTTCATTTATCTGCAAATTTATCAAAATTAAGAGCGTAACAATATTGTAATCGAAATCGGTTACTCTTCGCGCATGATGAAATAGTCCAATTACCGTTTTGTGAAAGGTTAAACGCTCTTGAAAACAGAAAATTTCCCCCGAAAAAACAGTGTTTGTAACTGGTTTACAGGCAATTTATTGCAGGTTATCACTCTTCCGGCGCTACTTTTAATTTTACTATCACCTGTTGCATTGGCTGATGATAATAGTGGTTCTCAGGAAAAGGCGGCTCAATCTGCCGGCACTTCTGATGCGCTCTCTTCAGAAAAAAGCCCGTCAAAAAAAAGCTCGTCAGAAGAAGATGAGCAGACCGGTGGTGAAGATACAGGTGATGAAGATACAGAAGAAGAACCACCAAAATTTGACCTGTGGGAGTTCAGGGTAACAGGCAATACCCTGCTGGAAAAGCGGGATATAGAGTTGGTGCTCTATCCTTTTCTGGGGCGCAATAAAGATAAAAATACAGTAGAGATGGCAAAGAAGGCGTTGCAGTCTCGTTACGAACAGGCTGGCTTCAGTACAATTATAGTAACTACACCGCCGCAGGACGGTGCGGGCGGAATTCTCAGGCTTAATGTTACTGAGGGTAAGGTTGGCCGTGTCAGAGTCGTTGATTCCGACTATTTTCTTCTCTCCCGTATTAAAAACGAGGTTCCGGCATTGGCAAAAGGCAGAGTGCCGCATCTGCCTACCGTTAATAAACAGTTAATGCAGCTTAACGGTAAAACGCCGGACAGGATTGTGCGCCCATATATGAAACAGGGTAAAAAACCGGGAACGGTTGATTTTGATCTTAAGGTTACGGATAAATTTCCGCTGCATGGCGAGGTAGAGCTGAATGATCAGTACAGCGATAATACCGAAAAGCTCAGGCTTAGCGCTATGCTCAGGTACACCAACCTCTGGCAGAAGGAACACTCGGCATCAATCCAGTATATGACGACACCGGAGGATTTCGATCAGATCAATATTATCTCTGCCACCTATATGTTTAAGCCCGACCTCAGTGACAACTATCATGTATTCTATGCGGTAGATTCGCAGAGCGGGGTTGCTACTCTGGGGGACTTCGGGCAGAGCCTCTCTGTAAACGGAGACGGTCAGATATTCGGCTACAGAAGAATCACTCCATTTATGCCGGTTAATGGTTTATCACATAGCCTGACATTGGGGCTGGACTATAAAGACTTTGTTGAAAGAATCTCCAGCACCTTTTCCGCAGGTGGCAGCAGTAGTGTGACAGCCGAGGAGACACCGATAGACTACCTGATGTTCAGTGTTAATTACTCTGCAACCCAGCGACGTGACAGAAGTAGCACCACCTTTAAGGCGGGTACCAGCTTTGGTGTTCGCGGTCTGCTCAATGAGCAGGAAGAGTTTGAGGATAAGCGCTTTATGGGCCAGCCGAATTTCCTGCTGTTTAAGGGGGGGGTAACCCATACGCAACAGCTTATACCGGATCTGGCAGCCTCGGCAGGTATTAATGTGCAGGTAGCTGATTCACCACTTGTAAGCAATGAGCGTCAGAGTATTGGTGGCGTTAGCACCGTGCGCGGTTATACTGAATCACAGATATCGGGGGATGATGCCCTCTTTTACAGGCTGAATATAGAGTGGAATCTGCGTAAGTATCCGCAATGGGACGCTTTGGATCAGCTAAGTATCGGGCTTTTCAGTGAAGGTGGAAAGACCAGAGAGCGCAAACCGATTCCGCTTGCAGGCGAGTCGGTTACAGAATTTGAGATTCACAGCAGCGGCATAAATATGCAGTTTGCCGCTTGGAGGCAACTGGCACTGACCCTTGACTGGGCAACCCCGCTCAAAGAGAGCGGCAGTGTGGAAAAAGGTGAGTCCAGAACCCACTTCAGTTTGCGATATATGTTTTAACTCCCCGCTACAGAAAAACCATATTCCGGGGATGGAGATAGATTATGAGAAAGATTAGAGCAACAGTTAAAGATACTGTAGAGACGATAACGGCATTGCCTGCC
>QZLD01000325.1 GCA_004796385.1 Gammaproteobacteria bacterium
ATGCGTGATATATATGACGTAATTACTGCTAATGGCGGAAATGTTATTGGTCGATGTGACGATAATGGGGAATATGATTATTGTGAATCCCGCTCCGTGGTTGATGGTAAATTTGTTGGGTTGCCGCTTGATGAAGACAATCAAAGCAATATGACAAAAACCAGAGTGATTTCATGGCTGGAGCAGATAAGCAAAGAGTGTAGTTCTTGTTGCGGTTCTTGTGGTTGATTTTTTTCAGTAGTAATCAGTAATCGAGAAATAAATTGAGGTGTGTTTATGAGAGTTTTTTGCCATCACATATATGAGTTTAGAAAAGGATTAAGAAACCTGGTTCTTTATACAGGAGCCGAATCTGAAAAATCCATGATAGAGAAAAAACTCAAACATTATGGTATTGCCTACATGATACAACCTCTGACAAATGGCAGGATCAATGTCTATTTCGGTAATAACTCCTGTGTTCAGGTTATCCGCTCATTTGGTAAAAAACTAATGAAGAATTTTACTCCTGAAGAAGATTTTATTCTGGGAACCATGCTCGGCTATGACAGACTGTTGCAGTGTGACAGATATTTGCAAAGGAAAGAGAAAACAGCCTGTAAGAGTGCAGCGTAATAAACAGGTAAAACAGGAGAAAACAGATATGTCGTTTCTGTGTGATTGTATGGCAAATAAAATATTGGGAAATGCAGATTTTGCAGATCAAATGTGGCACAGCTTTATAAAAGCGGGAGTCACGGAGATGGCTAACAGTAATTTTCATAAGGCTTATAGGTTTTTTGGAGGAGCTTATGAAACTTCACTGTTGATAATAGAAAAGCATACCTTATCCGAGGTTGGCTCTTCCGGAATAGAAAGATTAGCCACATCAATAAGCTGTATTTCGAATGTACTTACACTGCAAGGGCGTTGGGATCAGGCGGAAATTTTTTTGGGCAGATTGCATGACAGATTGATTGAATATTGTCGGGATGGTGATATCAGTTATTCAGAAAGAGTACACAGCCTTGCTCTACTTGAACCATCACTTTTGCACATAAAAAAGGTACTTAACAGACTGGAAAAACCGGAAATGGCATATTGTATAGAGAGATTAACCATGCAGGTGGTGCAACAATCAAAATTACAACTTCAAGCCGGTGATCAGCCATCTTTGGTTCATTAATAATTAACTTTTTAAGATTTATAAAGTGAATTCCATATTACGTAACAACATCATCGAATCATCAGAAATATTCTGTGATGTAGAGCAGGTTGTCAGCGACAGGATTATAGATTCTTCTATCAGAGTAAAAAAATCCAGTGGCGAATTTATTTTTATGAAAGGATCAAAGGCCGAATTTTTCTATTTTATTATTGAAGGAAGGGCTAAACAGCATCTTTATACACTTGATGGAGAAGAGAGAATCATTAAACTGCATCGCTCAAAAGTATTGTTAGGAGTTAACGGTTTTTTTTCGTCGAGACAGCGTTATACAACATACTGTAGCGCAATAGATGACTGTTATCTGTTGGCATTTCCACGTCAGGTATTTATTGAACAACTAAAAAAAAGCGACAGACTTATGAATAACGTTCTTATTTTCCTGACTGATGCATATGATAGATTGATTGTTCAATATTATCTTGTTCAGAAGTCTTCCGCTGTGTGCATGACAGCCAACTATATTATTGATCTGGCAAATTCCATTCTGGGTAATACCTGTAATTCATCTCGTCAATGTTACTGCAAAAACATTTATAAAGATGTGGTTATCGACTTAAGACCTATTGCTATTTCAGCTCAGGAGGCAGGGCTTACCAGAGAGACATTTACAAGAAATCTACGATTTTTATCGGATAAGGGTTCTATAGAGGTTTTCAGAGGGCAGCTTAAGATTCTTGATATATGTGCATTGGCAGCAGAAGCAAAGGTTTTCGAATAAATTAAGGCAACTCTCTATAAAACACGTTTTTTTGTGATTTGAATCACATCAGTTAAAAAAAACGGTTTTACAATCGCCATTAAGTTAGGGATGGCTAACAAAGTTGGGTGCTGCTGAATCACCCGGTTTTTACTGGAAACGGTATTCGCAAAGAGAATATTTGGCAAATAATTTTATCTAGGAGAGGTATATGCAAGCTACTAAAGTTTTAAAGGCTAAAGCTCAACAGGCTGGTTTTACAGTTCTTGAGATTTTGGTTGTTATCACAATCATGGGCTTTTTGATTGCTATGGTTGCACCAAGATTGGCAGGTTTTTCAAGTGGTGCTATTGATAATATTTGTGACACAAACCAAAACAGAATGGTCGGTTATATGTCGCAATATTTTGAAAAGACCAGCCGCTA
>QZLD01000071.1 GCA_004796385.1 Gammaproteobacteria bacterium
AGAAAGTAATGATTGATCGCATCAAAGGCGGTGACCTGTCCTGCGCGTCTGGCGGTTACAATAGCGGCACCGATTTTGCGTCTGAACATAAAGTCGTTTGCCCTGTTGACCACGCCGGTTCTATCAATTACAGCCTTCATTTCCGCGGAGACGTTGGCAAAATATGTCGGCGAAGCCAATATAATACCATCCGCCTCTTTCATTTTTTCAATACAGAGATTAACAATATCATTTTGAATAACACACTTACCGTTTTTCTCTTTTTTGCAAATATAGCAAGCGGTACAGCCTCTGACTGCATTACCTGCAAGCTGAATTTCCTCGGTTTTAATGCCACTTTCATTAAGTGTGGAGAAGACCTTGCTTATAAGAATAGAAGTATTACCATTTTTTCTTGGACTGCCATTAATGGCAATAACTTTTATATCTGACATATTTATCTCCGTAGGTGGGAATGATATTTACGAGGTTGCTGTTTTGATCCAGTCTGAGCGAAACAAACGATGGATTATAGCATATGGGTTGCAGTGGAGTAACATATCAAAAACTGATAGAAAGTACTATTTTCTTCAAAAGAACAAGAATACTGGATTAAGTGCCCGTAGACATAGGTGCTTATTTATTTGTTTTAAATATTAATTATGCTTTCACAAGCAGTGATTAGGGCGAATTTTATTGTTTTCTATATTTACAGACTTATATTTTAAAGACCATGTTTATAAGGCATAATAGGCAATCATTGATTGATCCGGATCTATTAAAAACAGACTGGTTTGATATAAATTTATAAATACAAGAAGATTTTAATGAAATGTTTCAATAGTTGGTTTATTAGAACTCTCTGCTTTTTTATAGCGGCTGTTTTTACTGCATATGTATCATTTGAAATATGTGCTTATTATGGCGAATTTCTTGGTGAGGAATTTAGCCCTAATAAAGAATTCTCTTTAAGGTATTACAGAAAACCTAAGCTTTTTGAAATGAATTTCACAATGCCGGGAGATTCCACATGCAGACCGGTATGGATCAGGCTTTATGATTCTAATGATGTAAAGCATGCAGAAAAATTAACTGATAATTGTAATCTGGAAGGTAGAACTTACTGGTTTGAAAACGAAGTTTTATTGCGGGATTTTCGTACAACATGGGTATTGCCTCATAAGATAAAAACATCACTACCTTAAAAATTCAGGAACAATATAATGAAAAAAATATTAATTCCCTTTTGCGTCCTCCTGTTTTCAGTAACGGCTATTGCGTCAAGACAGCAACAGGATAAAGTTTTTACTAACCAGCAACTCTTTAAAGGCATTGATAAGAGAGATATTGAACTGGTGAAAAAGGCTATTAGTAATGGAGCAAACGTAAATGCAAGAAACAGAAATGGTAAATCTGCTCTTTATGAAGCAACAAAAGAAAATGATACAGAGATAATTAAATTTCTTATAGATAATAGGGCTGATATTAACGTATATAACAAAGATGGTACTCCCATAATGAATGCAGCTGAAAGAGGTAACCTGGAAGCAGTTAAATATTTACATAAGCACGGAGCAAATATAAATACATTTTTGGAGAGCGGCATGACAGCTCTTATTTATGCTTCTGAAGATGGACATATAAATGTTGTCGACTTTCTTCTTAGAAATGGGGCCAATATAGATAGTGAAACAACGCAAAGGAAAACAGCTCTTTATATGGCTGCAAAAGGAAAACATAAGGAGGTGGTTTCGCTTCTTCTGAAGAACGGAGCAAATTCAAACATAAGAACTATAAAAAACCAATCAGCATTGTTGATAGCTTCAGAAAAAGATTATTCCGGCGATATTGTAAAGCTTCTGGTGAATAGCGGTGCTGAAATGGATATTCAGGACATTTACAGTAATTCACCGCTGAAAATCGCAGTAAAAAATAAACACATAAAAACAGTAAAGATTTTGATTGCAAAAGGAGTCGATCTGGATTTGACTGATGACAAAAATTCAACAGCACTACATATAGCTATAGGTAAAAAAGAGAAGAAGATTGCCAATCTGCTTATTAAGAGCGGTGCAGATCTGAATATCAGGAACAACGAGGGTTCTACACCACTTATACTAGCCCTTGAAAACAGGCTTAAGGATACTGCTAAAAACATTATTCGGTATGGAGCTGATGTCAATATTAAAAATTATAAAGGCGACCATCCCCTGAGGTTGGCGTGTAGAATTAGCGATAAAGAACTAATACAACTTCTAATAGAAAAAAGAGCCAAAATTAACGAAAAAGATATAGATGGCAACACTCCTCTTATGTCTGCAGCAATAGTTGGAGATACAGAAATATTTAATTTTCTTTTAGAGAATGGAGCAAACATATATGCGACTGATAGTTCAGGAAAAACAGTATTTTCCCACGCACTTAAAAAGCCAGAGCTTGTAAAGCTCTACTTGAAGCACAATGTTAATATCAATCATGCAGATAAATATGGGAAAACCCCGTTAATGATAGCTGCAAACAATTCATTTCATGGCACCCTTAGAATTTTGTTGGACAATGGTGCGAAAATTGATGCCAGAGATATGTTTAATGAAACAGCGCTTATAAAAGCAGCTTCATATGGAAAAAAAGGAATTGTGCAAACACTCTTAATGTATAAGGCAAAGGTCAACCTTAAAGACTATATGGGTAAAACAGCCTTAAAAAAGGCCGCAAATTTCGGGTATGCCGATATCGTTAAAATGCTGATAAGTAGTGGCGCAGATATTTCCATCAAAGACCAAAGGGGGCAAACAGCATTTATAGCTGCTGCAGCGTCAGGGCACAAGGCGGTAGCGGATATTTTGCTTGATAACGGAGCAAATATAAATGCCATTAATAAATATGGTAATACAGCTTTGCATGAAACCATCGGGAGAAGTGAGAGAAAGCCAGAAATTATCAGATATCTTATAAACAAAGGCATTGATATTGATGCAAAGAATAAGTATGGAGTTACAGCCTTGATAAAGGCCTCTGCATTAACAGAACTTCATGGATGGAGTATTGTTTTTTATAATGAAATAGCCGATATACTGTTGGAAGGTGGTGCAAAAGTAGACTTACAGGATGAGGACGGTACTACCGCATTAATGAGAGCGGCAAATATGAAGAATATGGATCTGGTAAAAAAACTCCTAGAACATAAGGCCAATGTAAACAAACAAAATGACAGAGGACAGACAGCCCTTTTTATGGCAGTTTCCAGCAGCTCCCAGTTTGTCAGCAGTAAAATATATATTGAAGAACTTGAGCTACTTTTAAAATATGGGGCTGACATTAATATAAAAGACTCAAATGGTAATACGGCTTTTACGTTGGCAGTGAAAAAAGAGGATATCAAAGCAATTGAATTTATGCTTAATAACAGTGCAGATATAAATAGCAAAAATTCCTTGGGAGAAACAGTTTTATTTAGAACTTCAAAACTTGAAGTAGTCAAGCTATTGGTGAAAAGAGGGATAGATATCAATGCGGCAGACAAGGATGGTCAAACACCACTTATGTATGCTATTTCAAGACAAAACCCAATAATTGCAGAATACCTGATAAAAAGCGGAGCAGATACAGGCGCTAAAAACAATAAGGGGCAAACAGCTTCGGATATTGCCAAAAAGATGGGTAGAAAATCCCTGATTGTTCTGTTCAACAAAGCCAACTAATTTCCAAGTCTATTATCGAAAGGTCCGACATGAAAAAAAATATTATCCTTATAATTCTATTTTCCTTTTCCTCAATTTCAGTGGCTGAAAAGTTAAGTATTAACGAGAGGTTAATTGAGGCGGCAAAAAAAGGGCAGTTAAGCGAAATAAAAGCGGCGCTATCTGAAGAGGCAGATATTAATTTTACTAACGAAAAAGGATATTCAGCCTTAACGGAGGCTATTGCCAATGGGCATTTGGATATCGTAAGAACTCTCATTGAAAACGGTGCAGATATTAATATCATTAATAAAAAAGGCTCGACACCATTAATGTTGGCAGCAAATGTAGGAAATATTGAAATTGTAAATTTTTTATTAGATAAAGGCGTCGACATAAATGCAACAAATAATTCAGGGTATTTTGCTTTGGTATTTGCCGTAAGCAAGAATCATTTGGAAATAGTAAATTCTTTAATAAAAAATGGCGCAAACATAAACCAACAGGATAATAAAAAAAACACATCATTAATGTTTGCTGCACACAGAGGACTTTCTGATATTATCAAAACTTTAATTGCTGGTGGAGCTGATATTAATCTCAAAAATAGACGAGGAGATACAGCATTAGATATAGCAATTATAGGAAATAAAAATAAAAGCGCTGAAATCCTTATTGCACATGGAGCAATCTTAAAAGTTGATCTGAATATGCTGTTTTATTCGGCAGAAGAGGACCTTATAAAAACTATTGAACTACTTATAAAGCTTGACAGCTCAATAATAAATAAACCGGATAATCGAGGACAAACTGCTTTAATGTTAGCCGTTAAAAATGGGTACTCGAAAATAGTAGAGATTCTTCTAAAACATGGCGCAAATGCAAACATGCAAGATCACAGAGGGGATTCTGTTCTAATATACGCCGTAAAAAAAGACAATGAGAAAAACATAAAACTCCTTATTAATTATGGAGCTGAGGTCAACTTTCAGGGCAGAGGTAAAAGAACCGCTTTAATGGCAGCTGCAGAAAAAAGTTCTCCGGAACTGGTTCAGTTTCTTATAGATAAGGGAGCTGACATTCATATTAAAAGCAAATATAACGATACCGCATTGCAGTATGCTATAGAGAGCAACCGAATAAAAAATGCAGAAGTCCTTATTGAAAATGGAGCTATTTTAAAAGCAAATCATGTGAAGTTAATTGATGCCGCTGAAGGAGGCCATATAGAAATGGTTAATCTAATCCTCAAACAGGATAAAAAAATCATTAACCAACAAAACAGAGAGGGTGTAAACGCTTTGATAATTGCCTCAGCAAAGGGGCATCTGAAAACAGTAAATGTTCTTCTGAATTATGGAGCTAATCCAAACATTATTACACAAGAGGGTAGATCAGCTCTATATTTCGCTTCAGCATACGGCTATACGGAAATAGTTGATGCTCTGATAAGGAAAAAAGCCAAACAGGGTTCCAGGGATTTAAGGGGAGATACTCCATTAATTATTGCTGCTTCAAGAGGCCATACAGAAACAGTGAAACTCCTGTTAGATAATGGTGCGGATGTTAATTCTGCTAATTATCTTTCCGAAACAGCATTAAAGCACTCTGTGTTCAAAAAAGAGGTTGTTAAAACACTTCTGGAGAAAGGTGCAGATACCAATATAGTTACAAGAAAAGGAGAAACAGCGTTGCTGTTTGCAATTGAAAATCGATGTCTGGATAGCATTAAACTTCTTTTGCAGTATGGAGCAGATCCTAATATTACTGATCTTGAAAATAAAACCGCCCTGATAATGGCTACTGATAATAACGATATTGAAACTGTCAAACAGCTTTTAGAAAAAGGGGCTCATGTCAACAAAAAAGATGTTGTAGGAAGAACTGCTTTGCACTATGCAGCCTATGATTACAGAGGCAATATTGAAATAGTAAAGCTGCTTGTTAACGCTGGTGCCGATATTAATACAAAAGATAATTATGGCAGAACACCTTTAATGCATGCCCTTAGTAAAGAAGCCATTTTTAAACTGCTTATTGAAAAAGGGGGAGATGTAAATTCGCAAGACAAAGATGGAAATACTCCTCTGTTAATTGCGGCTGGTAAATATCCAAATGTGGTACCTGTTCTTTTAAAGTGGGGTGCAAAGGTGAATGTACATAATAATGAGCATGAAACCCCTCTTTCCAAAGCTATATCAAAACCAGAAATATTTAAATTGTTACTGCAGAAAGGAGCAGATATCAACAGCAAAGACATTTATGGACAAACCCTTCTTATGAAGACAAGTGATACCAAATTAGCAAAATTACTTATTGGTAATGGTGTTGATATTAATGCTACTGATATTTATGGAGAAACGGCACTATCTATTGTTTCATACGAGGGTTTAAAAGAAATGGTGGAGTTTCTGTTAAAGCAAGGTGCGAATACCTCTTTGGGATATCCGATAACCAATGCTGTGAAAAAGAAACATTTTGAGATTGTTGAACTGCTTCTGAAAAAAAAGGCGAATATTAATGAAAAAGATGGGGCAGGGAAAACAGCATTAATAATGGCTGTTGAAAGAAGAGATATTGAAACCATAGAGTTCTTATTGAAACATAGTTCAGATATTAACAGCGATGTAAAACTGACAGCATTGATCACTGCAGTAGATAAATATAGGAGATATGCAAAAGGTTATGTTGAGATCATCGAAATGTTGCTTGAGCATAATATAGATCCCGCCCATAAAAGCAAAGACCACGATGGCTCTACAGCATTAATCTGTGCCGCCGGTAGAGGTTATGTAAATATAGTGCAGATTCTGCTGGATAAGATGTCCAGCTATGAGCAGCAGGATAATCATGGAGATACCGCACTGCTTAAGGCAGTTGATAATAACCGGGTTGAAGTTGTCGAATTTCTACTAAAAAAAGGGGCGGATATAAAGGCGAGAAACAGCGATGGAGATACGGCCATTATTCTTGCTGGCAATGCAAAGATAATTGAACAACTTTTAGAGCATGGTGCAGATGTTAATGCAGTTAATAAAAAGGGAGAGTCAGCACTATCTAATATGGCAAGATCTCAATGTTCATGGTCATCAGAAGGAAAACTCAATATCGTTAAATTGCTACTGAAAAATGGTGCAGATCCAAAAATTAATCCACAATTAATTTCATGTATTAACAATACTAAAATGATTGAACTCTTACTGAGTCATGGGGCCGATCCTGATGTAAAAGACGACCATGGATCTCCGGCACTGTCACTGGCGATTAAAAAGTATGGGGATTTATATAAAGTATTTTTGAAACACAAAGCAGATGTTGATCTTAAAGATAAAAAGGGCCTGACCCCCCTTATGTATGCTGTCAGAACGAATAAGCTTAGTAAGGTAAAATATCTTGTAGAAAAAGGGGCGGATATAACAGCGACCAATAACAGGGGCGAAACCGCTCTACAAATGGCGGCTGAATGCTACAATCGTGATGTTTACATCTATTTGAAATCTTTGAAAAAGTAACTGGCGCTAAATTCCTATTGTAGACATATAGATCATGAATTTATAACTACTTGTGTGTCTTATATCTAAAATTACAAGAATAGAAAAAACAAAATGGTGTATGAGGTTACTCAGTTTTCATGGTGAATGGTTTAGTGAACTTATGAAAATCGGTAAAAGAAAGGCCTTTATTGCTTCTGCCAGTATAACCCTATGTCATTCAACAGTGATGGCCTGGAGATTTAGCAATATATGGGAGAGGTCGATCCAGCCGGAATCTTAAGATATTGTCGTATGATGAACTTGATGGGGTTGTGAAAGGATTTTCTGTTTCTTTTGACAGAATTCCATTTACAGATGGTGAGGGTGGTGAATATGTCTGTATTAACTATGATTCAGGTAAATCATGTCAAAAGGAACAGATAATTTGTTATTCGCCAGAATTTGAAGACTATCACTTAGGCTATACATTTGCAGACCTTATTGGTGAATATGTAGCCGGGATAAAAGGGGAAGATATATTTATGATGAAGAGTTTGGTTCTTTTGTAGAGGAATATTGATAGACTTCTTAATCTGAAAACTTCTCCAGAAAGATAATGGTTAACTTTTCCGAAAGTTTTTCTCTGCTGAATTCTCTGTAACCATGTTTTTCATATAGATATAGATTTCTCAAACTTTTATCGCTGGTAAAAAGCTCATATCTTTTGGCATTGGGGAACAAATTTTCGGCGCTGTTTAACAGCTCTGAACCAATTCCTCTGTTTTGGTAGCCCGGGTGGACAATCAGTTTGCCGATAAAACAGGTATCGTTTTCAAAATAGGTACGCACCGAACCGATAATCATTTCTTCACAGACAGTTTTAAGAAAGGTTAGTCGCTCAAACTCCTCTTTTATCTCATCTATTGTTTGCAAAAGCGGAGGAATATTAAAATCGCCAACCAATTCAGCTTCGCTTTTATATGAAAGTTTTTGCAAACATAAAATTTCTTCTGCGTTGGCGACGGTTGCTTTTTCAGTGGCTACTTTTGACATTTGAGTCCATCAAGATATTTTTTCCAGTTAAATGAGTTGCCGGGATCGGTTTTTCTCTCCGGTGCAATATTGCTGTGTCCGGTAATTCTATCCATAGTAATTGCCGGATACCTATCCATAATTGCCATAGTGGACTTTATCAATGCCTCATATTGCTCTTTTGTATAAAGAATATTATCGGTTCCTTCCAGCTCTATCCCTATCGAATAATCGTTACAGTTAGACACCCCTTCAAACTGTGACTTGCCAGCGTGCCATGCTCTTTTATCGAAGGGAACAAACTGGATGATTTTGCCTTCTCTATTGATAAAAAGGTGTGAGGATACCTTCAAATCGGCAATGGTCTCAAAGAACGGATCGACTGATATATCAAGTTTATTGAGAAAAAAATCAACGATATAACTTCCGCCAAAAACCTTTGGTGGCAAGCTGATATTGTGAATAACCAGGAGTGATATCTCCGCTTGCTCGGGGCGCTCATCAAAATTCGGCGAGGTACGATAATCTGCTTCTGCAATCACGCTGTTAGTGTTTATTTTTATTGCCATTCTCTTTACCAACTACGTTATAACCAAGCTATGATCGACTTCCAAAAGGCACAGTCTTTTTAAATCTCATAAAAAATCACAAAAAAAGATTCAATAAAAACAGAAATAAATACATTTCCAGAAATCCTAACACTGACGCCGTTAATATAGCATTGGTGGACTACTAATAGTCATTCAGTTCAATAATTCAGGATACAATATTTTTATTTACATGTTTTATTTGTTGCTCTTTCGTAGTCTGGAGCTGAGCTTGCGAAGCCCAACAAATTAAAAATCATTTAGTATTGGGCTTCATTGCTTCATAGTTTAACCAAAAAAATAGCATATAACCCTTTTTTAAAAATCTTCACCAAAGAATTCTTTAAACCTTTCGGCGAACTCTTCTATTGTAAAGCTATGATTCTGAGTACCATGACTTGATATTTTTATTGCGCCCATCAGTGAACCGATACGGCCGGTTTTTTCCCAGGAAAGACCATTAAGCAAACCATAGATAAGCCCGGCTCTGTAAGCATCTCCGCAACCGGTTGGGTCAAGCACAATATTGGTCTCTGCTGCAGGGATCTCTATTTTTTCTCCACCGGTATAAATAGCGGAGCCATCCCGCCCAAGGGTGATTATAAAGGCATCAACCATTGCCGCCAGCTCTTCAACAGTTTTTCCGGTTCGCTCTTTGAGCATCTGAAATTCATAGTCGTTAACGGTTACCCATGTCGCCTTTTCTATAAAATCGAGCAGCTCTTCACCGTTAAACATCGGCAGCCCCTGACCAGGATCAAAGATAAAAGGGATTTTTCTTTCAGCAAATTGTCTGGCGTGTTTAACCATGCCTTCGCGACCATTTGGTGAAACAATCCCGAATTTAAATTCTTTATCTGAAGGAATATTGGTTTCGTGGGTATAGTCCATTGCGCCGGGGTGAAATGCGGTTATCTGGTTATCATCCATATCAGTAATGATATATGCCTGCGCTGTATAGCAATTATCCATAACCTTAAGGCAATTTGTATCTATCCCTTTGATTTCAAACCAATCGAAATATGGCCCAAAATCTGCGCCAACTGTAGCCAAAGGCAGGGCATCCACACCTAAAAGTTTGAGATTATAGGCAATATTACCGGAGCAACCCCCAAACTCCCTGCGCATTTCCGGAGTTAGAAAAGAGATATTCAGCATATGAACCTTGTCCGGCAGAATATGATTTTTAAATCTGTCTTTAAATACCATTATGCTGTCAAATGCCATTGAACCACTTATTAATACCGACATCTTTATACCTCAATCCTTTAAAATTCAACCAAAAATAATTAACGACCAAACCAATATCGCCAGAATAATTGCCACAGCAACTGCTGCCGAACCTATATCTTTTGCTCTGCCGGAAAGCTCGTGAATCTCCCCGCCAAAGCGATCAACAACGGCCTCTATCGCAGAGTTTATCAGCTCCACAAGGAATACAACTATAACAGAACCTATCAGAAGGGCTATTTCCACACCGTTATTACCCACTATTATAGCCAATGGAATGGCACATAATATAGCGATTGTCTCTAAACGGATGGATTCTTCATGCTTAAAGGCTGCTTTCAAACCATTCCATGAATAGACGCAAGCCTTTAGTATTCGCTTAATTCCCTTTATCTCTTGATTTGCCATCGAATCTTCTTCAAAAGGAAGAGATTAACTTTTTTTGGGATATGATTGCAAGAAATTAGATTTCAATCCGCATATGGATCATTCTCGATATCTTCAAGGCCAGCAAGAAATGCTGCGTATTCATCGGCATCAAGCAGCTCTTCAATATCTCCTTCGTCTTCCGGCTCCATTTTATAGATCCAGCCATCACCATAGGGGTCACTGTTAACCATATCCGGCTCATCTTTTAGATTCGGGTTGCTATCTGTAACCGAGCCATTAACCGGGGCATAAATATCTATACCGTCCTTTACCGATTCAACTACTCCACACGGGTCGCCAACAGAAAGAATCGCTTCGATTGCAGGCGTCTCCACAAATACCATCTCTCCCATTACGGTTTGGGCATAGTAAGTTAAACCAACCGTTAAAGTACCGTCATCCTCAAGCATTACCCAAGCGTGATCGCGGGTATATCGCAGTTCCTGTGGTGCCTCATGTTCTACCATATTTTTCTCCTTACCAGATTATTTGCTAACCATGATCACATCCGTTTGGTAAATATACAATCATACAAGTATATATTTTCATTACTAAATGTCTATTGACGATAGTATAAACAAACTATTGTTGCAGAATTATTGGTCAGTTTTCTTATTCAAAAGATCGGACTTAAATGTTAATTTATGGATACTTTTTTTATCGCGGAGAAATAAAATGTTCGATCCAAAAATATTTGAAGAATTTGCAAAAAAGATTTCCGAAGGACTGCCTCCGGGAGTCAAAGAGGTTCAGCAGGATATCGAAAAAAATGTTAAGGTAGTTGTTGCCGGAGCCATTTCAAAACTCGATATCGTTACTAAAGAGGAATTTGAAGTGCAGACTCAGGTTTTAAAAAGAACCAGAGAAAAAGTCGAAGCACTGGAAATGCGAGTAGCCGAGTTGGAAAAACAGCTTGGTGAGGGCTGCGAATAATTCAAAAAATGGGAGTTTAAACTATGTCTTTAGCAGTAGTAAAAAGCAGGGCGAGAATTGGTGTTACTGCGCCGCCGGTGATTGTGGAGGTGCATATCTCCAATGGTCTGCCGAGCCTGTCGATTGTCGGTCTGCCGGAAGCCGCTGTAAAAGAGAGTAAGGACAGGGTGCGTGGGGCGATTCTCAACAGTCGCTTTGAATTTCCCACACGCCGGATCACAATTAATCTGGCTCCGGCTGATCTCCCGAAGGAGGGGGGCAGGTTCGACTTGCCTATAGCCATTGGCATATTGGCTGCATCGGGGCAGGTCCCGGCAGACAATCTGGATAGATACGAATTTACCGGCGAGCTGGCTTTAACGGGAGACTTGCGCCCGGTTAGCGGCATAATCCCGTTTATTCACCAAAGCGGCACTAAGGGGAAAACAGCCATTATTCCTGTTGAGAATCAACACGAGGCCTTTTTGATTGATAACAGCCATACGCTGTGCGCCGGACATTTACTGGCGGTCTGTCGTCATCTCAGTGGTGAGGAAAAATTGCCACAACCTATTGGCTCATCCTCCCCACCTAATATCTTGATTAAAAAAGATCTTGCCGATGTTAAGGGGCAGATGCACGCCAAGCGTGCATTGGAGATAGCTGCCAGTGGCAAACATAGTCTTCTTTTCGTTGGCCCTCCGGGTACCGGAAAGAGTATGCTGGCAAGCAGATTACCGGAAATATTGCCGCCGATGTCAAAGTCCGAGGCAATTGAAACAGCATCTATCCTTTCTGTTAGCGGCAAAAAATTTGAAAGTGATATGTGGATGCAGCGGCCTTTTCGCTCTCCGCACCATACTGCTTCTGCGGTTGCACTGGTTGGCGGAGGTTCCAATCCGAAACCGGGCGAGATATCTCTGGCTCACAATGGCGTAATGTTTCTTGACGAGCTACCGGAGTTTGACCGCAAAGTACTGGAGGTTCTGCGCGAACCGTTAGAATCCGGCTCGATAACGATCTCCAGAGCCACGCAGCAGGCGGAGTTCCCTGCTAAATTTCAGCTTATTGCCGCTATGAATCCCTGCCCGTGCGGATATCTGGGCGACAAAAGTGGTCGATGCAGCTGTACAGCAGCGCAGATTCAGAAATATCGAGCCAAAATTTCCGGGCCTCTGCTCGATCGTATAGATATGCACATTGAGGTACCGCGACTGGAGAATATGGAACTGCGAAGCAGTCCGGCAGGGGAATCAAGCTCAAACATCAGAACTCGTGTAATCAGGGCAAGAGAAAGACAATTGCAACGCTGCGGTATTCCCAACTCCCAACTGGAAAGCAGACAGATAGATAAATACTGCAAGTTATCGGAAAAGAATGAAAAGCTTCTCGGCGCAGCCAGCGAAAGGCTGGGGCTATCTGCCCGCGCCTATCACCGCATATTAAAGGTCGCCCGCACCATTGCAGATATTGAGGGATGCGATGCCATTGAGCAAAACCACCTTGCCGAGGCAATTTCATACCGAAGGTTGGATAGAAATACTGAATAGCTGTTGCTTGTTCACAGCTTCAGAAATGGAAACCAATAAAGATCACAAGATCAGATTAATTAGTCGAAACTGAAAAAAATGTTTTTAAGAATTTTCACCCCTACAACAAAATCTTAAAAACATTTTTTTCAGGATCGACTATGTAGCTCTGTGTGAGTTTTTTATACATCTTTATCATAACCTACGCGATATGAGGATGGTCAAATCATTATGTCTAACAGCAATTGTAAATGTCTACGCAACTTAATTCAGGCAAACCCCCATTAATCAGGGGCTGATTATATTTAACCAAGGCGATTTTTTATGTGGCAGCAGTTGGTTCAGGAGGTAAGCATCAATTTTTATTCTCTTTTTTACTTACTAACCCCACACCGAGATTAATAACTATTTTAGTAATACTTGCTGCAACCAGCAGGACAAAAGAAAATACCACATACCCCATTATCATCATTATGCCTTTAGGTATACGCATAAGTTCATGCTGATCTACTATTATTGTTCTTTCCTCTATATTTAGTTTTGACAGCGAGGCTATAAGATCGATAGAGGAGGCATTTGTAAATAGCTGATAGATTATCCAAAGGATCATAGTAATGCAGATTACACCACATATTATAAGAAACACCCCCATAATATCCTTTATCTGAACTCCAGACGAAAGCTCTCTGCTGTTATTAAAAGGATCATTATAATCGTCCATAATATTTACTCCTGTTAAAAGATCTATTCATATTATCGCCTCCAGAATGCAGGCGTTATAATCACCAGCAGAGGGAATACCTCTAAACGCCCTAGCAGCATAGCAAAAGTAAGTATCCATTTTGCCAGAGGACTAAGGTTGGCAAAGTTAACTGCGACCTTTCCTAGTCCGGGACCAACGTTATTTACACATGCTGCAACAGCGGAGAATGATGTTTCCAGATCCATCGGCACATAACCTACAGCACCATCTGTAACTACTTTTACCTTTGTTGCCAAAAGCGCCAGCATCATTAAAACGAACATTATCACATAGATGGCAAAAAAGCCCCATACAGCATCAATAACCCTTTCCTGTACTGATTTTTCGCCAAGTTTTACAGGAATCTGAGCGTTAGGATGGATTACTCTGAGAATTTCACGCTTTCCTTGCTTATAAAGCAGAAGTGCACGAATGGTTTTTATGCCTCCGGCAGTAGATCCGGAACAACCAGCTATAAAACCAACACACATAAGTAATACAGGCACAAACAGTGGCCACGCAGCAAAGTTCTCGGTGGCAAAACCGGCAGTTGTTCCGATGGAAACTGTATGAAATATGCTGGTACGGATAACGTCAATAACATTGTCGTGAGCACTATTGTCAGAAAGGGCAATAAGCACTATAGCAATTGCTGTTGAAACTCCCAAAAGAATAAATATGTATGCCTTGAATTCAGGATCTTTCCAGAATACCTTTATTGATCCGCTTCTGATTGCAACATAGTGCAAAGCAAAGTTAGCACCACAAACAACCATAAAAAATATAGATACCCACTCAATAGCAGGACTGTTGAAATATCCCATACTGGCATCGTGGGTGGAGAATCCTCCGTTTGCAACTGTTGCAAAGCTATGGCCTATTGCATCGAACCATGTCATACCTGCTGTCCAGTATCCGAAGGCGCAGGCAAAGGTTATTCCCAGATATATATACCAGAGCGCTTTAGCTGTATCTTTTATTCGGGGAGTAAGTTTGGCATCTTTCATTGGTCCCGGAGTTTCCGCTTTATAAAGCTGCATACCACCAATACCCAATAATGGTAAAATAGCAACCGCCAACACGATAATTCCCATGCCTCCCCACCACTGCAACTGTTGGCGATAGTAAAGTATAGAGTTTGAAAGGCCGCTATGCTCTTTTGTTTTTTCTATATGGGTAAGAACGGTTGCTCCTGTTGTTGTCATGCCGGATATACTTTCAAAAACAGCATCAGTAAAGTGCATATGCGGGTCTTCTGCAAACATAAATGGAGTACCCCCGCACATCCCCAGAACAGTCCAGAAAAGTACTACAATCAAAAAACCGTCACGCACCCTAAGCAGGGCCTTGGAGTTCCGTACAGGAAACCAGATACCGGCACCAATACCAAATGTTATCAGGAAACCATAAATAAATGGCATCAGCGTGTGGTCGCTTGTCCATATGGAAACCACCATTGGTGGAATCATAGTCAAACTGAAGACCATAAGAAGCAGCCCCAGAATTTTCTGTACCATTACCAGACGCATTTTTGCTTCCCGTTTTTAATTTTGTTTTTTGATTGATTAATATTTACCATGTTTTAATTCTACATCTTTTAAAAGAAAACAAGACCAACCTGAAACAGTTTTTCAACCTCAGGAATTCTTTTCTTATCAACCAAAAAGAGAATGACATGGTCATCTGACTTTATTACAACATCATGATGTGCCATCAACACTTCGTTTTCTCTTACTATAGCTCCTATTGTTGTTCCTTTCGGCAGTTTTATTTCACCGACAGTACGACCAACTACTTTTGAGCTGGACGGATCTCCATGAGCAACTGCTTCAATTGCTTCTGCGGCACCTCTTCTTAATGAGTGAACCATAACAACATCGCCAAGACGAACATGAGCTAAAAGAGTACCGATTGTTGTCTGTTGCGGAGATATAGCGATATCTATCTCTTCACCTGCCTGTACCAGGTCAACATATGCCGGGCGATTAATCAGGGACATCACCCGTTTTGCTCCCATCCTTTTAGCAAGCATGGCCGAAAGAATGTTGGCCTCGTCATCGTTTGTAACACCAATAAAAAGATCTGTCTCTTCTACGTTCTCTTCCTGCAGTAAATCTTCATCAGCAGCGTCACCTTTCAGCACTAATGTCTTATTTAAAACCTCCGAAATTTCATGGGTACGCGGTTCATCACGTTCTATAATTTTTACGCTGTATTTTGATTCAAGGGCAATAGCCAGTCTTTTACCTATACTGCCACCCCCTGCAATTATTATCCGTTTTGCCGGTTTATCCAGAGGACGCAGCTCTTTTATAATGGCTGGTATATTTTCGCGCGCGGAGATTAGAAAAAGTTCGTCATCTGCTTCAATGGTTGTATCTCCGGTTGGAATTACAGGTTTACCACGCCGGAATATTGCAGCAACCCGTAACTCTACCTCCGGAATATATTTTTGTATTTCAGACAGTGTCTTACCAACAAGCAAACCGCCATAATAGACCTTTACACCTACAAGGCGCACTTTTCCTCCTGCAAAATCAAGAACCTGTAGTGCTCCCGGGTTTTCAATAAGACGCTGGATATACTGTGTAACCAACTGTTCAGGACTAATCAGAACATCAATAGGCAATGCTTCCGAAGAGAAAAGTTCCGGATATCTAAGGTACTCAACCGAGCGCACACGAGCAATTTTTGTCGGTGTACGAAACAGGGTATATGCAACCTGACAGGCAACCATATTTACTTCGTCGGTATCGGTTACCGCGATCAGCATATCAGCATCATCAACTCCGGCCTGCATAAGAATATCAGGGTGAGTAGCATTACCTTGCACTGTTTGAATATCGAGCCTGTCTTTAAGATCCTGAAGCACATCAGAGTCCATATCCACTACTGTGATTTCGTTAGACTCGTTAATCAGGTTATAAGCTACCGATCTGCCTACCTGTCCTGCTCCCAGAATTATTATCTTCATCTTCTGTTTCCACCTGATCTACTTTTTTCAATTTGCCAAATAATCTATTTGGTTGCTATATCGTGAGATTTGAGTTTTCTGTAAAGATTAGTTCTATCTATACCTATTTTCTTTGCCATCTCTCCAACATTACCGCCGTTGACCTCCAGCTGTTTTTCCAGAAAATTCTTTTCAAATTGCTCTTTAGCATCTTTTAGTGTCATACCTAAATAACTACCATTATCCTTTGATTTACTTTCAGATACTGCGTCAAAACTTCCAAGAACCGTTTCTATTTCTTGTAGAGAAACTTCCTCTTCCCTGCCAAGGATCAGTAATCGCTGCACCATATTTTTTAATTCGCGAATATTTCCGGGCCAACCGTGCATACGCAAGCGATTTTGTGCAGCAACATTAAAACGACGATATTTCAGGCTATCTCTTCTAACAAAAAGATCAACGTAATAATCAAGCAATTCATGAACATCCTCAGAATGATCACGTAATGGAGGAATCTGTATAGGCACAACATTGAGCTGATAATAGAGATCTTCGCGAAAATTGCCCTTAACAACTTCCTGCTGTAAATCCAGTCTTGTAGCTGCTACAACTCTTACATTTACCTGTATCTCTTCGCTACCACTAACTCTGGTTATTTTCCCGCTCTGCAAAGCACTTAACAAACGCACCTGCGTTTGCATATCCAGGTCGGCAACTTCATCAATAAACAGAGTGCCATTGTTAGCCTGTTCCAGTTTTCCAAAAACAATTTTGTCACTTTTTTCAGAACCAAACAGCTCTGTCATAGAGTTCTCTTTTGCGATAGATCCCGCCGCAATCTCTATAAATGGTGCATCTTTTCTGCTGCTGAGATTATGCAGATATCTGGCAAAACTCATTTTACCGGTTCCTGCTTCTCCTGTTATCAGAACCCATGTATCATGATTAGCTATCAGTTTTATCTGCTGTTTCAACTCCAGCATAATCTTGCTTTTTCCTATCGGCTCATCCAGCGGAATCAGCATTTGTTTCAGATCCGTGTTTTCTCTATGTAGTTTTTCAGTCTCTAATGCGCGCTCTATTGTTAGTAAAAGTTTTGCTATGGATAGCGGTTTTTCTATAAAATCGTATGCTCCAAGACGAGTTGCTTCTACCGCTGTTTCCACGGTTCCATGTCCCGACATCATTATTATAGGACAGGGAAGGCCTCCTTCCTCAGCCCACTCTTTAAGCATACTTACTCCATCAATACCCGGCATCCAGATATCAAGAAGCATTATGTCGGGACGATGGTGCTTTAAAGACTCTTTGGCACTTTCGCCGCCATCGGCTACTTCTACCTGAAAGCCTTCATCCTCAAGTATTTCACTTATCAGATTCCTAATATCCGGCTCATCATCTACTACCAGAACCTTGATTTTTGTCATCTCTTTCTCCAAACCTTAGCCAATACTTTCCCTCTGTGATTTTTCCGCAAGAGGTAAAATGATTTTCATTCTTGCACCACCAAGTATATGGCAGTTAGAGGCAAAAATCGTCCCTCCATGCTCTTCTATTATCCTTTTTACTATCGGTAATCCTAAACCGGTTCCCTTTGACTTGGTTGTTACATAAGGATCAAAAACATGTGCAATTATATCTTCTGCAAAACCATCCCCATTATCGCTTATTAACAACTCCAGATATTCGTTACCTGAAGTTACTGCTGCAGTTATCATTACCTTGATATTTTTACCTGCAGATTCAATAGCATTTCTGATCAGGTTGTTGAGTATCTGTCTCATTCTACCCGGATCAAATGGAATTAGAGGCACATTTTCAGCAATATCCAACTCAAACTCAACCCTTTCCTCAGAACCCCTGAACAGACAGACAACCTCGTCGATAAATTCACGAATATCTATTAATTGCGGTTTTATCTGTGGCGATCTGGCGTATTCTGCAAAGGCGTTAACCATCTCTTTCATTGTATCTACCTGCTGCACAATTGTTCTGGTAGATTTTTCCAGCAGTTCGCCATCTTCAATCGCCATTTTATCCAAATACTTTCTTCTGAGTCTTTCTGCTGAAAGCTGAATCGGGGTAAGCGGATTTTTGATTTCATGCGCCAGCCTTCTGGCGACTTCGCCCCACGCGGAGTCTCGCTGTGCCTGAATAAATTCGGTAACATCGTCAAATACAATCACATAGCCATTTCTACCGGAAAGGCCACCTGGCATAGGTACACCACGACAGACAAGAATCTGCTTGCCCTCTTTGCCGTGATAAACAATCTGTTCCGACCAATCGCGTTGAATTCCGGTAACCCTTTTTGCAAGAACTTCAACAAACGTCTCCAGATGAGGGTAATTTTCGGCTATTCTATCAAGACGTTTCTCAATAAGTTCCATCATATCTATAGATAAAATCTGTTCTGCTGCAGTATTTCCTGTTTTTATTATATGTTCGGCATTTATTGTTAAAACTCCAGATGAGAGATGCCCCAACACTGTTTCCAGATATGTTCTCTGTTTTTCCGCTTGTTGCTGGCTTCTTTTAGCCTCATCACGAACCTGTGCTATTTTTCTGGTCATGTCGTTAAAAGAACTGACCAGATCACCAAGTTCATCCTGACCTACTGAAGGTAATTGTCTGCTATAGTCTCCGGCAGAAATTGCCTGTGTTCCCGATACAAGAACACGAACCGGAGCAACAAAACGTCTGGCAGCAAAAAAAGCCCCCCAGACTGCAGATAGAAGACTTACACCTAAAACCAGCGACAGAGTGAGCATTAACACACTTTTCAGACCGCGACGGGCAACCGCCAGATTTTCGTAACTGATACTGGCAGAGTTCACTCTTTCAGCAAGATCATTTAAACGCTCTGAAACAGGAAAAAGTGCTGTAATTACCCATTTCTCAAGGTCGGCGTCGCCTCTGTCAACAGCCATAATAATTCGCGTGTGCAATCCTTTGTCCTTGATAGGGTCAAGATCTACACGGGGTTGTCCCGGCATAACCTTGAACAGATTATTTTCCGGTGTTATCCGGGGAACAATGGAAGTTGTATCTTCATTGCTTGAAGCAATAATCCGGCTATTTTTCCCCAATAACGAAACCTCGGCAGCATCAATATCTCTTCGAATATCCGCAATTACTATCGAAGCCATCTCTTCTGGAATATCCCTTAGTTGATTCTGTGCCTCTTCTACTTTGCGTAATAAATCCTTGGTTTGCACATCCAGAGATGCTCGCGATAGCTCCAGGGCATTTTCAAGCCCTTCTTCAATTTTTACATCAAACCAACTATCTACCCCTCTATAGATAAACTGAATAGAAAAATAGTAAACAATAGTTACCGGAACAACGGAAAGAAGAACAAATATCAATACCAGTCTGAATGTCAGCCTTGTCCCCAAACGCTCCCGTTTGCGCTGTCTTGCAAGAACAAAGAGATTCCAGGCAATAAAAACAATTAACGCCAGAGCACTTATAGCATTAAGTATAAAAAGCCAAATGTGGATACTGTTGAACTTTTCAAAACTCTGGGTAGCATTGCTCATAAGAAATAGCGATAGCAATAGCGCTACAAATATAAATATTCGGAATAGGATTCCGGAATTTTTCAGAATTACTTTTCGAGTGACCATGTTGACCAGTTACTATCAAGACTCCAGTCACTGGAGAAATATGATAATGCTCTCACTGAAAGCGGCAGTGAATCCAACTCCAGACTCGACCTCACCTTTACCAGCAATTTTTTGTTTTCCGGCAGAACTGATTTATCCACCAAAGGCAACTTGCTAATATTCTGCAAACGATAGATTATGCTGTCAATACTGAAAAACGCTTCCTGGTCGCCACTATTCTCGTTTATAAGCAAATACTTTTTGCTTAATACATGATATTTAATAGCATAGCGCTGTTTAAGACTTACCAGCTCGTGAGCTCCGTACCAGCGATCATAAAAAACAATCATATCTACAGCGATAACAATTTTAACCCCGCGGCCAATTGCATCCGCAACTTTATCACTCAGAACATATTCGGAGTCTATATCAATATAGTAAATATTCTCTTCAAGAACAGTTGTGACCTTTTTGGTAGTAAACCCCGGCTTCACCTCTTCTGCATTTGCATTTACAGTAACGATATAAAGTGAAAGAAAAGCAAAACAGGCAAGTAACCTCTGCAATAGCAGTGCGCTGTTTATTATTTGCACTCTTTCTGTTCTAACCATCTATAGCCGCCTTCCGCATAAGTGCATAATAAAAGCCATCAAGATTATTCATTCCAGGTAATATTTGCCATCCACACGGCAGAGGATGCCCGCTGGCAAGATTTATATCAACTCTTTTTGCCTCTTTATTGGATGCCAACCACCCTTTTATCTGCTCATCGTTCTCCTGTGGAATAATGGAACAGGTTGCATACAATAATAGTCCGTCATCATTTAATAAGGGCCACAGTGCCTGCAGCAAACTACGTTGCAAAGCAATCAATTGCTTAATCTGCTTTTCATTGCGGGTGATTTTGATGTCGGGATTACGCCTGATAACACCCGTTCCGGAACAGGGTGCATCCAACAAAATTCTGTCGAATTTTTCACCATTCCACCACTTATCAACTGCACAGGCATCGGCACAGATTAGCTCTGCACTAAACTGTAAGCGATCAAGGTTCTGTTCTACCAACACTAATCGCTCTTCTTCGCAATCAATAGCTGTAAGTTTTGCCTGCGGCGCCAACTCAAGAATATGACAACTTTTGCCGCCCGGAGCAGCACAGGCATCAAGAATCTTCATCTCATTTTTAACATCAAGCAACTGTGCAGCATATTGTGCCGAACCATCCTGAACAGATACCAGACCTTTATTAAAACCGGGTGTTTTATCTACCGATAGCGGAAATTCAATGTTTATTCCATCTTTAACTCCAATTATCTCTTTAGCCTCAATCCCTTCGTTCTGCAGCATCTGCAAATATTCATCAACCTCTGTTTTGAAGCTATTAACTCTTAGAGACATTGGAGGATGAGTAAGAAATGATTCTGCTATCGAAATATAATCTTCCGGCCAGATCCGCTTGATTTTGTCGATAAACCATTGCGGTAAAACCAATTTGGCAGACTCGTTTTTATCTATTTTTATCGCAAGATCATCTTTTTGCCTGATGCAATTTCGTAGAACACCGTTAACCAATCCGGTTGCCCAGCCTTTTTCGGTTAACTTAACTGCATTTACTGTTTCCGATACTGCAGCATGATCTTTAATGCGCATTTCAAAAATCTGATAAATACCGATAAGCACCAAAGCATAGATATCGGCATCCTTTTTTTTAAATGGCTTTTTCAATAGCTGAGAAGCTATAAACTCAAGACGGGGAAAATAGCGGGCAACTCCATAACAGATATGTTTTAGCAGGGAGACATCTTTTTCAATTTCAAGAGTTTCATTATTAACAAAATCGGATAGGTGTGTTGTCAGTGATCCTCTGCCACCAATAAGTGCCGCAATAATCTGCGCTGCTGACAAACGAATATTCTTAGTCTTGCCCAAGAATCTCTCCCACCTGAGGTTTTGCTCCATTAATAAAATCTGCAGTTTTCAATCTTTTACCCCCTTGAAGCTGCAAACTTAATATCTCTATAACACCATCACCTACTGCTATTTGTAATCTCTTTTTATCTACAAAGACAATTTCACCCGGTTTTTTGCCTGCACTTCCTTCGGCTAATAAAGAAGCTTTCCATAACCGCATTTTCTTTCCCCTATAAGAGGTATGGGCCACAGGATATGGATTAAAGGCGTTAATTTTGCGGATTATATTTTCCGCACCATCACTCCAGTCAATTTCCGCTTCGGCTTTGCTCAACTTGGCGGCATAAGTTACACCTGCTTCAGGTTGCGTTACTCTTTTCACCGAGCCATTTTCTATCTGCTGTAATGCCTCAATAATTGCGGTTGCCCCTATTTCCGCCAATCTATCATGCAAAACTCCTCCGGTATCACTTTTGTCAATCCGGCATTTTTGCATGAGGATAACATCACCGGTATCCAATCCTTCGTCCATCTGCATAATAGCAACGCCGGATTCTTTGTCTCCTGCTAAAATAGCTCTCTGAATAGGTGCTGCACCACGCCATCTTGGTAACAAGGAGGCATGAATATTAAGGCAGCCATGTGCCGGAATAGTAAGAACTTCAGGAGGTAACAACAAGCCGTAGGCAACCACTACCATAACATCGGGTTTATAGTCGATAATGATTTGCTGTATTTCAGAATCCTTCAAAGATTGTGGTTGAAAAACAGGAATGCCATGCTCCAAAGCAGACTCTTTTACCGGAGATGCTACCAGCTTACGCCCACGTCCTGCCGGTCTGTCCGGTTGAGTAAAAACCGCAACTATCTCATGTCCTGCATCAATAATAGCTCGCAACGGCAGCACTGAAAAATCCGGCGTGCCGGCAAAAATAATTCTCATAAATTTTTCCGTAATATCAGTTGGTCTGTTTTTCCAGCTTCTTCTTTGCTCTTCCTCGTTTTAAAGATGAAAGCCTGTCGATAAAAAGATGTCCATCAAGATGATCCAGCTCATGCTGAATACATACAGCCAATAAACCATCGGCATCGAACTCAATCTCCTTGCCATAATAGTTAAGAGTTCTAACCTTAACTTCTGCTGCACGTTTTACCTTTTCCGATATTCCAGGAACTGAAAGGCACCCCTCCTCAGTAACCTCTGATCCTGAAGAAGAAAGAATCTGAGGATTAATCAAATAAAGAGGCGTGTCTTTCTCTTCAGACACATCAATAACAACAACCCGTTTATGCACATTTACCTGAGGTCCGGCCAACCCTATCCCGGGAGCCTTGTACATAATATCCAGCATCTGATCTAGGGTCTCTCTGATATCATCATTAACCTCATCAACTAATTCGGCCTTTTTACGCAATCTTGGATCAGGATAAACCAGAATATTATTATTTACTTTTGCCATATATTTTCCCAATTTCAACTCAATAATAAATTTGTGCTTATTCTACAACATTTCTACAGATCTTGTATTACCTATGCTTTTACAAACAACAATAACAAGGCAGATTCAAAAAAGATTAAGCTAATAATAAGTTTTTTTACTTTATCTATTAATGTTTTTTAAAAAATCTGTTATAAACTATTCTATAGGCATGGGGTTTGACGGCGATAATTGCAAAAATAAGCCGACAAGACTCAGCAAGGATAGCACAGGAAGCACCTGTTGTTAGAAAAAGAACATAACTATAATATCAACAAAAGCAATAGCTTAATAATATAATACTAAGGAAGGCAAATGATTAAGAAAAAAATAGCCGCACTCGTATTACTAACGTCCCTTTTTGCCAGCTTTTCAATTCAGGCCAGAGAGGTTGAATTAAATCCCAGCCATCCGGATCAGTATGTAGTCCAAAAGGGCGATACGCTTTGGGACATTTCGGCAATGTTTCTGCGTGATCCTTGGTTGTGGCCGGAGATCTGGCACGTTAATGAACAAATAGCCAACCCTCACCTGATTTATCCCGGTGATATTCTCAGACTGGTTTATATTGATGGCAGGCCAATCATAATGGTTGAAAGAGGTGATAAATTAACGCCTAAAACCAGAATCGTTGACCTGGAAAGTGCCATTCCCACTATTCCTCTTACAGCAATTCAGCAGTTTTTAAGCAAACCTCGAGTTGTTGATGAGGAGACAATAGATAACGCTCCAAAAATTGTTGCCATTGAAGACGAAAGAGTAATTGCCGGCTTGGATGACATTATTTATGCCACAGGGTTACAAAAACAAGATATTGCAAAGTACTCTGTTTTAAGAAAAGGGCG
>QZLD01000090.1 GCA_004796385.1 Gammaproteobacteria bacterium
CCAATATAAAATGAGTCTAAAATAGATAGATTTTTGCCGGTTTCATAAGGAGGAATTGGGGAAACTATTTTTATTGGTGACCAATTCAGTTATATTGTGCACTCAAACGCACTCCATATAAAACCTAAATCAAAAAGGTATTTAGTGAAAATAATTAATATAGAAGCAACTGTACCAGAGTCCCTCGCGGGCAAGCGCTTGGACAAGATTCTGGCGGTACTGTTCCCCGACTATTCTCGCAGCAGACTACAGGAATGGGTTAAGAGTGGTTGTGTCATAGTTGATGATGAAATCAACATCTCCATTAAATCCAAGTTGGTTGGCGGAGAACAGATAAAGATAACCACAGAGCTTCAGGAACAGGAAAATTTTGAGGCGGAAGATATCTGCCTTGATATTATCTATGAAGATGAGGATATAGCCGTAATCAACAAACCTGTCGGCATGGTAGTACACCCAGCCGCCGGTAACTGGAGCGGCACTATGCTTAACGGCCTACTCTATCGTTACCCGGATTCCGCTACCGTACCGCGCGCAGGCATCGTTCACAGACTTGATAAAGACACATCGGGACTTCTGGTGGTAGCCAAAAACATTGAAACTCACAAGAATCTGATCGAACAGTTGCAGGAAAGAACGGTAAGCCGTGAATATCTGGCATTGGTAAATGGATACGTTACGGCCGGCGGCACTATAGATAAAAATATCGGCCGTCATCGTCACGACAGAAAAAAGATGTCTGTTGTTTTTGACGATGAAGGCAAAGAAGCGATTACACACTACCGCATCGAAGAGCGCCTTGGAGACTACACTCTGATACGTGCAAAGCTGGAAACAGGCAGAACCCATCAGATCAGAGTGCATATGACACACATCAATCACCCTCTGGTTGGAGATCAGGTTTATGGTGGCAGACTAAAACTCCCGGCAGGAATCAGCGAGGACACAAAAAAAGCACTACGCGAATTCAAACGTCAGGCACTGCACGCATGGAAACTGGGACTGGATCATCCTCGCACAGGCGAATATATGGAGTGGCAAACCGAACTGCCGGAGGATATGGAAAAACTTCTGGGGATTCTGAAGATGGAGCTGACACAGTGACATTTATCTATCCCGACTGTTTTCCTGAAAACATCAAGGCGATAATGACAACCAGAAACGGAGGAATCAGCTGTGATAAATACGCATCACTTAACATAGCCTCCCATGTAAACGACAATGCAGAAGCTGTCGCTCAAAACAGGAAGATCCTTAAACAACAGTTATCACTTCCAGCAGAACCTAAATGGCTTAATCAGGTCCACGGCACCGAAATTATCGAATTAAATCATAACACTCCTATCAACCTTGACGCCGACGCCTCCCTTACCAAAGGCCAAGGGGTTATTTGCGCTGTTATGACTGCCGATTGCCTGCCGGTACTTATCAGCGATACTCAAGGCACAATCGTTGCAGCTGTTCACTGTGGCTGGCGCAGCCTTGCTGGAGGAATTCTGCAAAAAACTCTCGACAAAATGATGATCGCAGCAGAGGAGACAATAGTCTGGTTCGGTGCTGCCATCGGAGCTGAAGCATTTGAAGTTGGTGAAGATGTTCGCTTGGCATTTACAGAGATAGATCCCAAGCTGCAAACCGCCTTTCAGACAAAACCAAACAACAAATATCTGGCAGATATCTACCAACTGGCAACAGGCATTCTGAATAACTACGGAATCTATAACATCAGCGGCGGCAATTTATGCACTGTAAATGATAAAGAACGCTTTTACTCCTACCGCCGTGACGGACAAACCGGCAGAATGGCATCTCTGATATGGATCGGGTAATTTTTACATTTTCATTAAACATCAAAATTACACGATTAAATATACTCGTATCGGTTTTCACTTGTAAGTCCGGATTTAGTCTCCAGTAGAAATTCTTTAATAATTTCACCTAGCTGTTCCGGCTTCTCATTAATGATTGCATGCCCCGCATCCTTTATCACTTTCATTTTGGAACTGGGAATATGCCTTACCATTAATTCGCTGAATGTTGGAGGTTTAATTACATCCTTCTCTCCTGCAATCAGTAGTGTTGGGCATTTTATCTCTTGAAGGCGATGTGTGAATTTCTCATCTGTTCTTAATCTGAAGAACATCTCACTAAGGTAAACCATTCCCTTAAAAAAGTCGGGGTGGCAATTTTCCTGAAAAGCCTTATCTCGCTGTTCAACAACATCATAACTGCTTTCCAAAAAAGAATTAGCGTAGAGTTCCGGAAGAACCCCTTGGTAAAAGTTATGCCCCCATTTTCTCAAAATATCTTTTACCTCTTCTGAAGAACCATCTAATTGATTAATTTCATTAACTGCTTCAACAGCAATAGTTTTCCACCGATCAACCTGCTTTTCCAGTAAGGCGGTAACCTCTGATACCGAGGCAATAGAACATATAGACTTTGTTTTTTCCGGATACATTAGAGCAAACCAGAAAGCTATCTCGCCACCAAGACTGGTACCAACAAAATGAGCATCGTCTATATCATTCACACTCATCAAAGCGAGCAAATCTTCAGCCATCAATTTAAACGAATATGGTGTATCTTCCGTTACCTCAGAGAACCACTGCCCTCTCATATCATAGGTTATGATTTTGTAGTTATCTTCAAGAGGAGATTTTATCAGAGTCCAGCTTTCCAGTGGATTTGCAATCCCATTAATAAACACCACTGCTTCATTGGCATCTGAATTTCCGGACAACTCATATCTGCAGTTAAAACCATTTATTTTTATAACCGGCATTATTCACCTCAAGTTTTAATTATTATAATAATATAACAATACAATAAAATTGCCGTGCTTATTGTGAAGCCAGTGGCAGTTACATATGTTGGATGAAACATCAGCTTAAAAACATTAGTTCATTTTGCTGATTATGAAGTTGAAAACCTAAATTTCCTCCCCATATTTATAAGAACAAACTTATCTGAATACATATGAGGAAGCGCAATGAGAATAGACAGGCTCACAAGTAAGCTGCAGGAAGCATTCGCCGATGCCCAAAGTCTGGCGATTGGCAATGACAACCAGTTCATTGAAGCTGTACATCTGATGATTGCTCTGCTGGATCAGGATGGAGGCAGCGTCAGAATCCTCTTTAACAAGATGAACATCAATGTGTTTTATCTGCGCTCTATGCTCGGAGAAGAGCTGGAGCGACTGCCACGAGTGGAGGGCAGTAATGGTGATGTTCGCGTTTCCAACCATCTTGCCAGAATCCTTAACAAGGCAGATAAGATATCTCAGAAGCGCAAGGATAAATTCATCTCCAGTGAGATTGTGGTACTTGCAGCACTGGATGATGACGGAGTTATCTCAACTGTTCTGCAGCGAGCCGAAATTGACAAAGAAACCCTTACCAGAGCTATTGACGATATGCGTGGCGGGCAGACTGTTGACGAACAGAGCGCCGAAGAGCAGCGCCATGCCCTTGAAAAATACACCATTGATCTGACCATGAAGGCGGAGCAAGGCAAACTTGATCCTGTGATTGGTCGTGACGATGAAATCCGCAGAACCATTCAGGTTTTGCAGCGCCGCACTAAAAACAATCCGGTACTTATAGGTGAGCCTGGAGTAGGTAAAACTGCAATTGTAGAAGGTCTGGCGCAAAGAATTATCAATGGTGAAGTTCCTGAAGGTTTAAAAAGCAAACGGTTATTATCGCTCGATCTGGGAGCGCTTATTGCCGGAGCCAAATTCCGCGGCGAATTTGAAGAGCGTCTCAAAGCGGTTCTTAATGATCTCTCTAAACAAGAGGGGCAGATCATTCTTTTTATCGATGAGATTCATACCATGGTTGGCGCTGGTAAAGCTGAAGGTGCTATGGACGCAGGTAATATGCTCAAACCGGCACTTGCCCGTGGCGAACTCCACTGCGTTGGCGCTACCACCCTTGATGAGTATCGCAAGAACATAGAAAAGGATGCAGCACTGGAGAGGCGTTTTCAGAAGGTTCTGGTAAATGAACCGGGTGAGGAAGACACCATCGCTATCCTGCGGGGACTAAAAGAGCGCTACGAGGTACATCATGGCGTAAATATTACCGACCCGGCAATTGTTGCTGCTGCAGTATTATCTAACAGATATATTACAGACCGGCAGATGCCGGATAAGGCGATAGATTTAATTGACGAAGCTGCCAGCCAGATCCGCATGGAGATCGACTCCAAACCGGAAACCATGGATAAACTTGATCGCAGAATCATTCAGTTGAAGATTCAGCGTGAGGCTCTGAAAAAGGAAGACGATGCCGCATCCAAAAAACGCCTTAAAGACCTTGAAGCTGAAATAAGCAAACTTGAAGATGAATTCAAGATAATGGAAGAGGTCTGGACGGCAGAAAAAGCGGCGGTCGAGGGAACTCACAACATCAAAG
>QZLD01000135.1 GCA_004796385.1 Gammaproteobacteria bacterium
ATCAACTATTGGTTTGAGATGCTCCTCGAAAAACGATTCCATTGTGCCTCCATAACCAAAAAATTCACCAAAGTCGGCAAGGGTTACTTCATTTCTGGATTTTCTGCTTAATGGATATCTGAATCGTATTTTTGTTCTGTATTCTTCATGAACATGGCTTTTAAGAACATCCTCAATATCTCCTTTAGTTTTTGACAGGGCTACTTTTTTACTATCATTAGCAACTTGAGCGGTCATGTTTCCCAAAGTAGGAGGCAGTTGGTTTGATGAGCGTAACATTTTATTTATCGGATTATTAAGACCGTTAAGTTTTTGTTTTGCTATTTCATCTCCGGAGTCAATGGCGTTAATAAAATCTCCAAGCTCTTTTAAATCATTAGTCATGGAGTCTAATCCACCATTATCACCAGAGAAGGAGTTGATTCTTCTGAACTCGTCCTCAACTCTTTGCCCTGATAGCTTTATTTCAGCGTCTGGTGCAATATTTTTAAATCGGTTGGTTTTGCTTTTAATTTGTGATAATTTGCTGTCGATCTTTCTGGGGGCAATCCCTGTTGGGATATTAATATTCGGCAATTCCCGCATTTTAGTAAGCTCGGTGTTTTTTCTGACTCCATCAAATAGTTTCTTTAGCGGTTCATTAGGGCCTGTTATATAGTCGATAACATCAATTGCCTGTTGGGCGTTATTAATTTTGCAGATGCGAATTGAGCTTATAAGCCCCTTCCACTGGCTTATATAATCATTGAAATAGAGTTCTTCCACCTCTTTTTTGAGCTTGTCTTCTGATGATACATCAAAACTCTTTTTAACATCATCTCCATAAATCCACATCTCATCCAGAAACTGTTTAGCGATTAACTCATTTTCGGCTTTAAAGACAGTATGATAACCAACATAGGTGTAGAAGCCTGGAATTCCCTGCATCAACGGGGTGTTATTTGTTCTGGTAAAAACCTTATTTGCTTTATATCCCAAAATATCATTCAGTTTGAAATCGAGCTTACTGGGTTTTTGAGGGTTAACATGCTTATCTTTAATCTGTCGGTACATACTTTGGGAAAGGGAGGTGCTTGCTAATGTCTTTCTGGCTTTGAAAATTAGCTGTTGGTTGGCCTGAGGAATACCGTGCATCATTGTTAGAGCAACTTCAAGATGCTCCATAAGATGGTTGCGAATCTCTGCATTTATTTCGCCTTTTAGTTCAGGAATACGGTAAGTCCAGATATAAGCAAGCCACTCTTTAAATTCCTCCTGATTCATCTTCTTTTTGTTATATAGCATCAGGTAGTATTTTAGTGCTGTATATAGGTTGTCATTATCATTCATGAAATATACAACCTGATTTTCAAGTTCTCTTTTCATATATGGAATGAAGTAACGCTTAATGGCTTTTTTGTAGGTGTTTTGAGCACCTTCACCAAGCATATCTCCCTGATAAAGACCAAGTCGCACAGAAAAAGGTACATCGTCATCTTTTTCCGCATATCCTGCAGGGAATGATCGCAGTTTATCCAAAGCTTTGGTAATCAGGACTACATCTTTGTTGATATCTTCAATTGATTTTTTATTTATAACAGTGTTTTCTTCATCAGTTTCTGTTTTATGCGGATTAAATTCTTTATTGTAATCTGCAATATTGGTTTTAACTTCATCAATGTAATTAAGGTTGTGTCTATAGCTGTTAAGCCAGCCTAATGCTCCCAAGGAAAGAAAAGCAATAAAAAGCGCGTATGCTGTTCCAAGAAGTAACCTTCGTCTTTTGTCGAACTTGCGATTTGTTGAAGCCATATCTGCTTCAGGAAAGATTACATGGTTAAATATGCGGGTTAGGAAGAAGCTTTTACTGGCATTTATATGTGGTTGAACGACTTGTTGCTTCATCCCGAATGACTTGGCCATGCCGCTCATAATGCGATCTATAGGAGTTCCTGTCTGTGTACCACTGGCTAGATAAACTCCTCTGAGAATGGCTTTTTCCTGATATTTATTTGGAGCAAATATCTCTTTAAGGAAATGCTCGGCAGCATTTTGGATAGAGGCAAGCTGTTTAGGAAACTCGTAAATAAGAGCTCTTCTTTTAGGATCACGTTCTTGCTGTAATCTTGTTGCAAGACGCTCGTTTGCTCTTTGTATTAGTTTTTTAAACTCTTCATTAAAACGGGCTACACTGCCAAGTTTTTGCTTCTCATCCTGAAGTGAGAATGTCATTCCCCAGATTTGTTCACGCTCTTCGCGTCCAAGATCATCAAAAAATTCAAGGAATCCTGCCACCAGATCGGCTTTAGTAAACATAATGTAGGCAGGAAATGTCATTCCCAGTTGCTGATTAAGTTCATTAAGTCTTTTTCTTATTGCTCTGGCCTGAACATTTCTCTCTGTTTCTGTTTGCGTGATCAGGTCGGTAATACTGACTGCAATGACGGCTCCGTTAATAGGTCTTCTGGGACGATGCTTTTTAAGAAGCCCCATAAAGTTGTTCCAGCCTTTACTATCGGTTTCGGCATGACTGTCCTGTGTAGTGTATCTTCCGGCGGTGTCAATCATGACGGCCTGATCAGTAAACCACCAGTCACAGTTACGGGTACCGCCTATGCCGTGAATTGAATCTTTGCCGAATTTGTCTGCCAGAGGAAAGCTGAGACCTGAGTTAAGTAGGGCTGTTGTTTTACCTGAACCGGGAGGGCCGATAATTATATACCAAGGTAATTGATAAAGTTTTTGTTTTTTATGCAGTTTCGATGATTTTAAAGTATTTAGAGCATCGTTCATTCTTTTTTTGAGGACTTCTGCTTCTGAAGATGCTTGTGTCAGATCTCTTTCTTGCAGCTCCTCTTTTTGGTCACCGCTATCAAGTATGTCTTCCACTACTTTATTATTGGTTTTTTGCGACCGGATAATCATGATAATGGTGATGATTGCCCATATCAAAATAATTATCATTATTGAAAGAAGTCTTGATATTTCGCTTGTCAGAGGTTCCCACTCAGCAATTGCAATAAGAGGCCCAACAAACCAAATGAGCAAAGAAAGCGCAATTAATCCGAATGCACTTAGAACCCATTTGTTAAAAAATATTTTCCCTAGTAGTCTGAAGAATGATTTCATTTTTATTCAGTCCTGATTATTGCAATATTAATATTTCAACTCGTCTATTGAGTGCTTTATTAGTTCTTGAGTTGTTTTCTACAAGAGGCTCTGTAGCTCCACGCCCTTCAGTAACAATACGGCCATCCAGTTCAGGTATTTTGGTAAGTTGTGAAGTGACAGCTTTTGCTCTTGCTATAGATAAGTGCCAGTTGGATGGAAAGCGTAGAGTATGAATTCCATCACTGTCTGTATGCCCAATTACCTGAATGTCTCCTTCTATATCTATAAGAGCATTACCAATTTTCTTTAATATTCTTGAATAATTTTTGGATACTTTTGCTGCTCCAGACCGGAATAGCCCGTTGCTTCTGAGCACCACAGTTACTTGTCCGGGAATATCATCTTTGACATCAAGCTTGTTTTGAGAAATCTCTTTGCTGAGGATTTCTCTTAGCGTTTTTGCATATTCCTTTTTTACAGGAATGAATGTGTTTTGCTCCGGACTTGCTATTTGAATATCCTGTTGTTTTTCTACTTTCGGTTTTGTATTAGGAACAAGGGCATGAATTTCGGTAAAAACAGGTTGTGATTTTTCAGAGAGACTCCAGCTAAATCCTGCATATACTCCGAATAGTATCAGGCAAAGAATTGAAATTATTACCCATGCAGGTATAAGCCCTGTTAATTTTTTAAATTTCCTCTGTTCACTGGTCGGGTTTGGAGAAAGAACTTTATTATAGTCGCCTATTTGATTTCTAAGAGCACGATAAATTTTATCGCGTATTTCATCGTGCTGTAATGCACCGCGATCGGTTACCCTCAGTTTGCCCATAAACCCAAGCGACAGGCACAAATGGAGCAGTTCCAACAGGTAACGATTCTGCTCTGGGTTGCGAAGGGCAACTTCCAGAATCTGATAAACGTGCTCACCACCCCATGTTTCTCTGTGAAAGGTTGTCAGCAAGCTTTCAGTACTCCAGAAACTGTGGCTTCCCCATGGAGTATTTAGAACAATCTCATCAACAATAGCGCACATAGCGTATTTAGCAGAGAAGATGGTATCCGGATCAATATTTAAATCTCTTAGTCTTTTCTCGAAATCACGAATAAGCTCCGATGCCTGTCTGTGTAATGACCGGATATCAGGGTGATTAGCTGTGTTTTGCAATTGGTTTACAAGCGAAAAAATCGTTCCGGCAGCATCAATAATAGGATTCATGCCAATTGGAATTTGTTCCATTATACGTTGCGAACCGTGTAGAGCTGAATAAACAGGTTCTGCCTGTTGCGATTGTTTTGGCAATGGCTGTTGAGGACTTAGATAATCATCAGGTATTTGTTGTCCAGACTGTGGAGGAGGCGGTGGAGGGCTTTGCTCCTGATATCCATAGGGCTGGGAAGATTCGCCCTGAGGAGAAGGTTTTCTGCCTCCTGGTTTTGGTCGAATAATCGTCTGATTTCTTGATGATTTGTCAGGTGAATTATCGTCGTACACTGTTATGATCCTTTAATTGCCCAGAATTCCATTCTTAAAGAAGGAAAATTCCCGGATACATGAAATGCAAAGCTGCCTGTCTCGTGAAGAAGATCCCAGTAGTCACTGGAAGCATCAAGTTGAAAATAGTGATAACCGGCATGAAAAGGTATTTGTCTGGGAGCTACAGCAAGGGCGGTAACCCTTATCCCCGGAAGGTTATTGTTAACCAGTTCACTAATTTTGTTAATAGGCCCGATTTTGATTTGTGATGGAAAACGTTTGCGAACATCGTCAACAGGAAGGTCTGCACTAACGGCCAGTACAAACTGGGCACTGCGGATTAATTCCTGATTCGGAACTTTGGAAACTCTTACACCAAAGCGTTTTTCCTCAATAGGTAGAGATACTGCATTTTGCTCAAGAACTTCAATTAATTGTCTGTGCAGAATTTCCATTACTCTTGGAAAACATCTTTCAGGATCTTCGTGATCGTAAACAGGATATTTATCAGGTCGTTTTTTCTTATCAATAAACGTTGATAAATTTCCAGCCATTTCAACCATTAGTCTGTAAAGCATTTCAGGATGTATGCCGTAAAGAGTTGAGTAATGGGTGATTACAGGTTGATAAGTATTAACTGTTTGCAGCAAAAGGAAGTCGGATATGGCTGAAGCTCCGCCCTGAGATGATTGTAAAAACCTGTTTCCTAATTCTTCACCTCTTTGATTTAATAGACCTCCAAGCTGCTTCATGTAGCCTTCCAGAATTGGACTGGCTTGACAGATAAGGCATGGCGGAATAAAAGATTCATCAAGAATAATGGCGTTATCGCTACGAACCTCTCGTATTCTGGCAACAGGAATGGATGTATAACCGCCCAGGTCATCAGCGTTAATGGAAAAACGTAATTTCAGTTTGCCTATTTCAACCATTTCCAGTGTGTTATCTTCACTATTCTGATCAATAACTTCTTTTTCTTCTTTAAAATAACGAGCAACATCATTGTTATCGCTGGCTGATGATGTGTGAGCAGTTCCGGGCCTGTATAACGGTAGTACCAGATAAACTGTTTTATCCCTAACACTACCGTCAATATCCAGAGGGATAGGAGAAAAATCATCGTCAGGAATCTTAAACGGAGTACCATCAGGAAAAATACCTCTGCATGAGGTAAGTGAAAATTTTCCAAGTTGCAGGAGTTTAGAGTCAATTTCTATTTTTTCTACACCCCATGAATATGGTCTTATAGATGAACAGCGGTCTTCAATTCTTGATTCCAGGTATCTATCATGTTGCTGAAAATGGTGAGGGCCTAAAAACATTCCCTCTGACCAGATTACTTTATTTTTTAGAGACATTATCGTTATCTTCCATATATACACTTAATCTTTTGATTGATATGAGGATGTTGTTATCCTCTTTGGGATCTATCTTGGTTATGGCCTTCCATCGCGAATTATCCAGGTCGCGATAGGCAACAATTGTCGCCATAAATTTTACATTTTCCGCGGGTTTTATTTCCATTGATTTTGTCATCCCCGGGCTGAATATATACTCTTCATCTGCTACCAGGTCTCCACCAAGTGCTGCTTTAGGATTGTTATACATGACAAAAAAGTCATTATTATCAAATGCAGTTCTTGATGTTAAATAGAAGACCTTTACAACTACAGGAGATGGTCTGTTGTATATGCTGGGGTTAATGTCTTCTGTTGCCTGATAACTGACAAAGGATTTTGGTTCTTTCTTTTTCTCTTCTTTTTCTTTTACTTCCTTTATGAAGGGAACATCGATTGTGTATTTTTTGCAGCCGCAAAAGAAAAAAATAACGGTTATAGCAGTTAATAATGTTTTAAATAAGTATCTGTTCAAGGCTGTTTCCTCATTATAATATTGAAAAGAGCGATATATTTAGTCTGACATATGTGAACATTGCTTTTCATATGCGCTGGTAAATTCTTCTCCCAACAGTTTCTGAATGTTGTCTTCAGCATCGGTTTGGATCTCTTTGTAAACTTTGCAAAAATGTTCCCAATATTTTGACTTCTGACTAAATGTTGATTTATCTGCTTCTTCTATAATATTTTCGGGCGAAAACTTTTCCAAAAGTCCTTTTAATGCTCCCTGAAAACCGGCAAGCATAGCAACCTGATGAATTTTTATGTCGTCAATGGCTTCATTGACAGAGTCTATTGGCGCAAGATAACTTGCCGTTGTTCTTACAAAGAGATTATACATGGCATCTTCAAATGTAGGAGCAAACTTTAATGGGTTGTTTTCTACAGGTCTTATTGTTGTTTGAGAGGCTCTGAATTCACTTTTAAGGCTTGATCTTGAGCGCAAGATTTCTATGAGTCCCTGTATTGTATCTTTAAGCATTTCGCCGCTTTTTCTCATAAAATCGGGAGAAATAACTTCTTCAAAATCTTCTTTGTTAATTCCGAGTCCATCTATAAGTGCAGATACCAATTCTGAATCACTACTTTGAGAGCTGTATGTATGATTTTTTTGCTCTGCAGGTTTAGATGTTTTAACTGCAGAAATCGACGATGGCTGTTTTTCTCTGTCTGTTTTTAGTGGTTCTGAGGTTATTGGTGTTTCTGTAGCATGTGGTTGATGTTCAGTGATTGGCGGAGGTTGAATCGGCTGTTCAGAAGGTTGGCGGATAATGTTTTCGTTATTGATAGATTCAGGGGTTTTAGCCTCGGATTCTATATTGATATTTTGATCATTAATTTCATTAAGATTGTTTGGTTCTATTCTGTCTGATGACTCTGTTTTATTAACCGATTCTGAAACCATTTTGCCAAAATCTTCCGGAACGATCTCTTTTTCCTCATTCTGAAGATTTTGTTCTTTTATCTGATTCTGATCAATTACCCCGGTGCTATTGTTGTTCCAATCAGGTTGAATAACATTATTTGGAGGCTGATTTTCCTGTTCTCGATTTTCAGATATAGATTCAGGTGTATTTTGCGGAGCTAAGAAGTTATCAGGTATTTTATTTCCGGAGTTTGACTCAGGTGTATTTTGCGGAGCTAAGAAATCATCCGGTATTTGGTTTTCAGAAGCTGGAGAAGATGTGTTTTCAGGCGTTGAAAGACCATTAGGCGAAGAAGGTTGATTGTAATCATCATTAGATGCAGAAGAGAATGGGGTATTGAACGAATCTGCGTTCCAATCGTCAGGGATAATAACATTATCATTATTATTTGATGGTGGAGGTGGCGGAGGGGTTTGTTCAGGCGCTTTAGGTTGTATTTCCGGAGGGTTGAAATAATCATCTTCATTGCCAAAGTCAATGAGTTTAACCGATGGTGTTGGTTCACTGATATTTTTTTCGTTACCTGAGAAAAAATCATCTGGAATGTGGTTATTGTCGTTGTTATTACTGTTTGCTGAATCAAAACCGAAAGAATGACTGTTGTTTTCTATTGGTGGGTAGCCGTTATTATCATCTTTAGATTCTGGATTTTTAAGTTCTATTTCAAATTCATATTCACCCATTTTAAGGGTATCACCCGGGCTTAATTTTGTTGAATTTCCTCTTCCAAGAGGAGATGAACTGCCATTTATGTATAACCCGTTTGTTGATGTGTCTGTAATAAAAAAATTGTTGTCTCGAAAAGATATGGTTGCGTGCTGGCCTGAAACTATGCGTTCTGCATCATTTATTAACCAGTCACTGTTGCTGGATCTGCCAATAGAACCACCTTTATCAGGGTGAAACTGATATTCCGATGTCTGATCCGGAGTTAGTCTATGGTAGCTTGTGATGCGTATGATCAGTTCCATTGTTCAGGTAGCCTTGGTGGTTTAAGATGCCTCCCGGTATCATTGTTATGTACCGGGAGGCAACGGCGATTAGAATAGTTTTTTCTTTAAACCTTTTGGTTTAATATCAATATTGTCATCGCCAACTTTTTCGTAACCTTTGATTTTTTTAAGCTCAGCGATTGCTTCTTTTACATTGTCAAGCGCTTCAACAACAAGTCCACCTTTGTCATCGCTTGCTGCTTGAGCAGTAAGATGAACCTGAACAATTTTAAGTTCAATAATTGCAGCTTTAATAGAATCTTCGTCGCCAGCAAAAGCGGAAGAACTCATTACTGCAGCACCAAGAATAACGCTAAGGATAATATTTTTAATCTTCATGTGTACCTCACTGTAAAGTTAAATTAAAAGTGTGAATAAATATTCAAGTGTCACTCAGCTTAATAATTTCCAAGCGTAACTATAAATTAATTCACTTTGCGGTTAAAGACATTTTGTACTCCATTTTGTGCTTAGAGTACTCAAGTTAATTATTTTCGATAACCTGTTCCAGAATCTGGCTATACCATGTTTCATAGAACAATAGTCTATATCGAATAATATGCACAAACAGCTGGACATTCTGCCATATAAATTAGAAAATTTAAAGGTTTTTGTCTCTCTTTATTGTTTGGTGGAAAAATTAATGTTCAGGAGGTGTGTATGAAAGTTTTGGAAAAACTCTTTGAAAACAATAAGAAATGGGCTGAGTCTGTTAAATGCGAAGACCCGGATTTTTTTAAAAGACTATCTGAGCAACAAAAGCCGGAATATTTATGGATTGGATGTTCAGATAGCAGGGTTCCAGCGAATGAGATTGTAGGAATGATGCCGGGAGAAGTATTTGTCCATAGAAATATTGCAAACCAGGTTATTCATACGGATATTAATTGTCTTTCTGTTATTCAATATGCTGTTGATGTTTTAAAGGTTAAGCATATTATTGTTTGTGGGCATTATGGTTGTGGCGGGATCAGGGCGGCAATGGATGATAAAGAGCATGGCCTTATAGATAACTGGTTACGGAATGTAAGCGACGTATATAAAAAGCATAGAGCCGAAGTGGATAATATTGAAAGTGAAGAGCTTAAAACCAGAAGAATGTGTGAACTTAATGTGATTGAGCAGGTTATTAATGTTTGCGAAACGACCGTTGTAAGAAATGCTTGGAAAAGAGGTCAGGAACTTGCTATTCATGGTTGGGTGTATGGTTTGGAAGACGGTATATTAAAAGATCTTAATATGTGTGTTACAGCACCGGAAGATTTACTGCAATATTAACTGATAAATTTTAAGATTGGCTGTTGTATTGTGATCTTCAATTTTTAAAAAGTCAGGAGTTGCTGAAAATTATTTTATCTTTATCTATTATTAAAGATTTTAGAATGTCATCCGTTATTGTATTGGTGGTTATATGTTTTTATTCCACTGATGGTGTTGCGGCTTCAAGCTTGAGAGTTGTTATTGAGGGGGTTAATAGTGAGCAGTTGGATAATATTAATGCTTTTCTGAAAATTAAGGCTATGACTGAAGATCGGCAGTCTGCAGAAGCAATAGAATACTGGTTTAGAAAAGCTCCAAATAAAATCAATACGGCTCTGCGAGCACTTGGTTACTATGCTCCGGAAATAAAGTTTGAGCTTGATGTTGAAAGCGAAGATTATATTGCAAAATTTTTTGTTTCAGCTGGTGAGCCTGTACTTATTAGTAATGTTGATCTGATAATAAATGGAGAAGGTAGAGCAGATAAAAACTTTATAAAGATAATTAGTGATGCAAAAGCACTGCAAGGAAAAAAACTAAACCACGCATATTACGAGTTGATAAAAGGGAGTTTGAGTAATTATTCAGTAGCTATGGGGTATTTTGATGCGGAATTTATAAAAAAAGAGTTAAGGGTTAATCCTGATACGCATCAAGCATTTGTAGAAATAATTTTTGATAGTGGTAAACGTTATCTTTTTGGCAATGTACAGATAGCCGAAGGTAAGTTGGATAAAAAATTTATAAGGAAATTTATTCCTTTTGAGTATGGCGATTTTTATAATTCTGAACAGATTATTAAATTGCGCTCACGATTATTATCCAGCCAGTATTTTGAATCTGTATCTGTGCGTAGAGGGATAAAACCTCAAGGAAATGAGCGCCACTGGCCAGTTATTATAGAATATAAAACTAAAAAAAGAGATAGATATGATTATGGTGTAGGGTATGGCACAGATTCAGGGGTCAGAGTCAGTTTTGTGTATAGTAATCGGTTGGCTACTGCAAATGGACATCGCTATAAATATAGTGCCTCAATATCTGAAACGGTTAATAAAACAGGTTTTGAGTATATGTTTCCAGATCAGGACCCATTAAATGATATTTATAGTTTTTCTATTGATTATGAGAGAGAGGAGTTGGATATAAGTATCAGCGAGAAATATTCTGCAGGTATACAAAGAAGGCATGTGAAAGAGGGGGATTGGACAAGAATAGTTTATTTAAAGTATATCGAAGAGCGCTTTTCGGTTGCAGATGACAGCGGTTGTTCCACATTATTAACTCCGGGGATTTCATGGTTGCAAAGTAAATCTAATAGTCGTATCAGGCCTACAAAAGGCTGGAGGGCTTCTCTTGATCTGTTTGGTGCTTATGAAGATTTATTATCTGATTTGTCATTTCTTCAATTGAGAAGCAATTTTAAATATATTTTTGGTCTGGGAGAGGATGTAAGGCTTATTGGTAGAGGTGAATTTGGTGGTACATATATTACAGATGAAGACTTTAGTCAGTTACCACCATCACTTAGGTTTTTTGCCGGAGGCGATAACAGTGTGCGGGGATACCCTTTTAAAACGCTTTCTCAGTTTGAGGATGGAGAGGCAGCAGGTGGCAGATATATTCTTACCGGAAGCATGGAAGTAGAGTATCAGTTTATTCAGGATTGGGGAGTGGTTGCTTTTATTGACATGGGAAATGCGTTTGAGAGTTTTCAGGAAAAATTATATACGGGTAGAGGAATAGGGGTAAGGTGGTTTTCTCCGGTAGGTCCGTTGCGGCTTGATTTTGCCTGGCCTGAAGCTGGTGAGGCAAAAGATTTCAGAATACATATATCTATAGGGCCGGACCTGTAATGCTTATTGGAAGGCGAGGTATCCGTATTCTGGTCAGATCTGTTTTTGTTTTGATTTTTACGATCACAATAGCACTAACCTTATTGTTAACTACTACATGGGGGAGCAGGCAGATAATATCTATTATAGAGGTAGTTACCGATGCTGAAATATCGTATAAAAATATTGATGGAGGAATAGCTAATACTCTATCGTTAGAGGATGCTTTTTATAAAAATGGCGATGCGGAAATATCTGTAAAAAACATTTCTCTTGGATGGGAAGTGTTTGGTTTGTTTCAGAAAAAAATTGAAATAAGTTCGGTTATTATCAGTGGGGTTAGAGCAAAACTACCTAAGTCTGAGAAAAAAAGCTCAAAACCAATTGATTTTTCTGGCTTTTTAAACTTCGATAAAGATCAGCTTTCTCTTTTGGAAATTGGACAAGCCTCAGTAGAGGATGTAGTTGTTATCTATGGCAATCAGCAATATAAAATTACAGCACTTAGTTTTGATTCTAATATTTCTGATGGTGTAATTGAGTTTAATGTTTCCAAAATAAATGCTCTATTGCAATCAGAGGATAATCAAAATTCAGCGTTCGATTTTTATACTTATCTAAAACTGAAACCTAATGGTAAAGAACTTTCTTTAGATGGTAGTTTTTTATGGAATTTGAATCTTTCCGGCCAAAGTTATTCTGGTAATGGTTCAATAAACGGAAATATTGACAAAATAAATATTTCCCATCATCTATCCTCTCCTTTTGTTATCAATACTATGGCAGAAGCTGGGTTTAATGCTGATAATAAACCTTTTTTCAAAATATATAATAGTTGGGATCAAATTGGCCTGGATAAAAGCTCTCGGCTAGATAAAGGTGTGCTTGAGTTAAAAGGTAGTAGCGAAGGTTTGAGCTATTCATTAAAGAGCAGGTACAAGCTTGGAGAATTGATTGGAGGTATTGGTTTATCTGGTTTTGCAAAAGGAGAAAGTCTTATTTTTGAAAATATTAACCTTTATGCAGATGAACTTGTAAAAGTTAATTTAAAAGGGGCGATTTCTCAAACTGCTGAAGGCAGCATTGATTGGAAAATAAATGGAGATACAGAAGTATTACATTTAAAAAGAAATGTTCCGGCTTTAAAAATCGATAAATTAAATGGATTGATTAAATCGACAGGTAGTTATAAAAGAGAAGACAAAATAGCAGATGTCAGTTTATCTATAGAAAAAATAGTTCTTTTTAATAAAGAGTTATCTACAAAATTTAATCTGAAATATGCCAATAAAGAAATACACCTAGATGTCGTTAGTGAATCATTAAATGAAAATAATAACCTGATTACCGTTAATGCCGATTACCGTATTGATAAAAAAACAATAAAGTCAGTGATTAATTGGAATAAAGTGACATTGCCTGATTTACCACAGTTACAAAGCAGCGGAGCTTTGAATGTGAGTGGGGTTATTAATGACTTTGTTTTTTATTGCAATTCTCACATTGAGTTAAATGAGCAGAAGTTTGGATTATCTGTTAAAGGCCAACGTAAAGAAAATTTAATGACTTTTGATTCTATTGATGTAAATGATGGAGTTAATACTTTGTTTGCTAATGGAAATGTGAAATTTGTTAATAATTCTGGTGTATCCGAAACAGAGTGGGATTTCACTCTTTTGGGTAAGGATATTAATCTGGGTAATTGGAATATTCCTTTTAGTGATGGAGGGCTGAAAATAGTTGCTAATGGTCTTATTAATAATGAGGCTATAAAAACCAATGTCAGGTTAGAACAATTTTCCGGGATAACTGATGGTAAAAAGATTAACTTTAAAGGTGTTGCCGGTAATCGGTTTATGAAAAAATCGGCATCTCAAAAAGGATATTTAGGACAGATGTCTTTGGATATAAACGGTATGTTCTGTGGGTCTAAGATTGGTTTTTCAGGCAACAGCTTATATGAAAATCAGATTCAGAATATAAAGTTAATGTTTAATGTGTATCCGTTTCAGTTAGAGAATCTTGATTCAAATTTAAAAGGAGCGGTTTCTATATATGGAGAAATTCAAGGAGATATCAATAAACCTCTAATAAAAGGGAATCTTGATTTAAAAGATATTATTGCCGATTCCGCTACTGTAAAAAAAGGGCATGTTAAATTTAGTTTGTATCCATTGCAAAAGCATGTAAACGAGATTATCGGTGATTTTAATCATATAAAATTGGGTAAGTATAACTATAAAGGTGCAAAAATTTATGCAGACGGAAATTTGCAAAGACATGAATTAACAATATCTCTTGATGGCGATCACTCATTAAGCAGCAAAATTAACGGAGTGGTGACAGCAGATAATTTTTGGCAAGGTGAAGTTGTAGATACAAGCTTTGAATCAGTTATTAGCGGTGTTTGGAAAGCCGATTCTGTAAAAGTTTCTGCCGGAAAAGACAATATTTCTGTCTATCCGTTTTGCTTTAATGGATCTAATGAAGATCAAATCTGTTTGTCAGCTTCTGTTTTTCCAAAATTAATTGAGTTAAATGTTGATAATCTAAAATTATCGCTTGATCGCATGAATAGTTTTACAGCTCCGGATATGGCTTTTCAAGGAATACTCAACGGAAAAAGCAGAGTGGTTGTAAATCGTCAAAGTTGGCAGCCGCAGATTATGCAGTCTGATTTTCGTATTTCTAAAGGAGTTGCTATTGTTGGTGCCATAAAGAAGTATCAGCAAAAAATAGATTACTCAGCATCAGTCAGTAGTCAGCTTATTTCTGGTGAGATAATAAGTAAAGCAGATATAAAGTCTGCTCAAGGTATAAATAGTAAAGTGGCAATCAAAATAAACCCCCCTTTTAGTTTTAAAGATATTTCAGAAAGTGGAGTTAGAGGCGATATTCAAATTAATATAAATGATCTTGAATATATAGAAAGAATAACGCCGCAATTGTCCGATATCAAAGGCAATATTGCGATTAATCTATTGTTGAAAGGGAAGCTTTTAACGCCAATAGTTTCAGGTAATGCAGCCTTAAGTAATGGAGGAGCCTATATTGGTGGGGCAGGTATAAAGATCAGAGATGCGGAAATCTCTACAGAATTCAATGAAGATAAAATTACAGTTAAAAGCCAGGCTAATTCAGGAGATGGAAAAATTGATATTACCGCAAATATAAATAACCCCCTTAAAATTTATCCTCTTAATATTTCTGTAAAAGGCAATAATTTTAATGTGGTTAACAGTGATGAAGCAAAGGTTAATGTTTCCCCGGAACTTGATTTGCTTATTCAGCAAAAAGATATTCAAATTAATGGAAAGGTAAAGATAGACAGAGGCCAAATTTCTCTTGCAGAATTGCCACAAAATAGCGTTACTCCCTCTTCAGATGAAATTATTATCAATGATGAAAATTCTACAAAAAAGACTAAGGAATCATACAATATTAATGCGGCAGTAGAGGTGGATATCGGAGAGCACTTTAGTTTTAAAGGGTTTGGTTTAAAGACAGATATAGGTGGAAAAATAAAAGTAGTGCAGAAAAAAGGAGTTAGTGAAGGTTTTGGTCAGCTAAGTCTTTCCAATGGAAAATTTAAAAAATACGGCATAGATCTAAGTATTGAAAAAGGGCAACTTATTTTTGCAGGGCCTGTTGATAATCCGGGGCTTGATATAAGAGCATACAGAAAATTAAATCAAAATGATAATAATGAAAGAGTATCTGTGCTTATAAGCGGTACCCTTAAGGAGCCTGTTCTTGAATTTCCTCAGGAATCCACATATGGACAGACGGATTCAGTTTCAAATCTACTCACAGGTAAAACAACAGATGAGATTCGCGATGGTGGCGCAAACGAAGGTAATAATAATGAATTGCTCTACACAGTGGGGATAAGTGCCGGAGGAAAATATAAAGATAAGATTCAGGAAAAACTTGGGCTTGATTCTCTGGAATTGAGCGCAAGTGGCTGGATGCTTGGAAAATATTTAACGCCGGATTTATATATAAGCTACACAATGGGGTGGTTAGAAGATGATCGCTCATTAAATTTACGTTACAGTCTTGGAAATCTATGGTCTCTAAAACTAAACAGCGGTAAAGAACAGGCTGTTGATATCCTTTACAGTATAGAGAAAAATTGAGAACCAATAATCTTAATTATCGTTGATTTTTGAGACATAGTTCAAAAAAATAAAACTCCATATTCTTCTTAAGCAATGATTTTCTGAATATCTAATAAACTTAAATATTGGAGGTGGAAAATCATCATCATGATGTAATTCTATTTTTGTATTTTTGCAAAGGAAATGAACCAATGAAGAAGAATCTGTTTGCAATAGCAATTTTAATAGCCGCATCTATATCTATGGCTGAAGATAACGTTGATATTATTACAAATAATAAAGCGGATATAAATGCAATCTCTTCTGATGATCTTAAAGCAATATATTTTGGTAAAAGGCAGACGACAAAAGAGGGGTTGGTTGTAACTCCCTATGATTCCGACAACGACAGTAAACGTAATAAATTCTATAAAAAATACTTCAGACGAACACCTCTTCAGGTTCATCGTTATTGGGCGAGGAAGATTTTTGCTGGTGAGGGAGTTTTGCCACCAAAGAGAATAGATGAAGAGCAACTGGTGGAAATTCTTGAGCAAACAATTAACTCTATAGGATATACCGACTTATCACTGGAGCCAAAAGATAAAGATGATATTAAAGTTCTGGAGGTTGCAGATGATTAAGCAAATCTTAAAAGCTATTTCTATTCTTTTTTGCATATATTCTGCAGATCTGATGGCTATTAATGTGGATAGTAGATTAAATGGTTATTTTACCATAGGAGCTGCAACAACCAGTGCTAATGATCCTCAGAAATATCTGGCGATTATATCTGATGAAAAAATTGATTTGGATTATAACAGTTTACTTGGTTTACAGGGGGTTTTAAAAGTAAATGATTTCTCTCTTATTTCACAGATTGTTGTGTCCGGTGAAGATGATTGGGATGTGAATGAAGAGAGCTGGAAATGGTTTTATTTAAATTACGATTTTAATGACAAATACTCTGTTAAAGTCGGACGTTTTCTGAACGATGTATTTTTTATGTCGAGATACAAATATGTCGGTTATGCCTATCCATGGATAAGGCCTCCGCGTGAGCTATATTCTCAGGCAGCTTATGATGATATTACCGGAATTGGTTTTCAGTATGATGACTGTTTCGAATCTTTTAATATAACTTTACATGCAGCATATACCAGTGATAATCGAGATGTCGGCCTTCTTAATTGGAAAAAGAAAGAAAAGATAATTAATGTTTCAATAACGGATAAGGATGATACTCTTGAATTAAGGCTGGGCTACTCAAGATCAAAAGGATCATACAATAAAAGAGAGGTGCTTGAGCCTTACTATTCAGATATTCTTGTTCGTATGGGTTATCCACGTTTTCTGGCAGATATGGCTGCAAATACAATTGTTTCGGAGGATTGGTTCGATGCAGATAATATAAAATCTCAATTTTACTCAATTGGATTCAGGTATGAGGATCATAATATCCTGATTTTGGGAGAATATGCAGAAAACAAAACAACAGATATGAGCCCCAGCCCCAGTGGTTATTATATTACTTTTGGGTATCAGTTTGATAAAATTCAACCACATATAACTTTCTCACAAGGTGATCATAAAGATATGTATGACAAGTATTTTAAGGCTAAAAATCCTGTTAATGAAGGATTCAATGAGCTGCTTGTAAATACAGTTTACAATCTTGGTTATGGTTTTGAACAAAAACGAATAACATATGGTTTAAGATACGATCCAATTAGGAATTTGGCAGTAAAAGCAGAGATACATAAAATCTATGCAAATGGAGGTCGGGGTTATTTTACTTTGCCAATGGATAGAGAGTATTTGTATATGCTGGCTGTAACATATATGTTTTGATTATGACTTCATTAATGATAATAAAAACAGATAAAGACTAATTAATCAGAGCTTTCCTAAGTATTTGCCTTTATTTATATGTGATTGTTTGGTATTTTTGCCTGACTAAAGTCATATTGTTACAGGTTAGATATGTACAGCAAAAGAATTAATATAATAACACTAAGCAGCTTAGTTATTTTAATGACGCTTTCATTAAGAGTTTCCGCGTTTGACTTTAAAAGCGCCATAAAAAAACCAACTATTAAGAAGCCTGAAGTATCTACTGATTTTAAAAAGCCCGACTTAAATATTGAAAAACCGGAAATTGGAGAATTTGATAATCCTGATGGTTTTGATATGGATGGGGTAGAAGACATAAATACCGATGATTTTAAAAAAGGGTCTATAATAAAAGGTTTAGATAAAAAAATGGTTCTGCCTGAAGACAAAAAAAATCAAGGGGCTCCATATAATGAGCAAAAAGCTATGGCGGTTGTGGCTGATTCTTTATCAGCTGTAGCATTGTCAATATCAAGAAAACAGAGTTCTTTGGATTGGCATGACAAACTCAAAAAAAGACGTCGCAAGAGAACAGGGCGGTCAGTGATAAATTCTGCTAACGCAAAGATTGATCAAGTGTTTGAGAGAATAGAAAAGCTTAATATGGATTATCCACAGGATTATCTTTATAACGAAAAACTTGCCAGAAAAGCAGATGACGATGAAACCGGTGACAAATACCATATAATTGATAATTAAACTGGAAATATATGAGTCATAATGAAATAGCTTGCATTGACGATTGCCTTGAGTTTCAAAATAAAATTTTGCCCGGCGTTTCCAGAACATTTGCATTAACCATTCCCCAGCTTCCGGAAAAGATACAGATAGCAGTTGCTAATGCCTATCTTCTGTGTCGTATTGCCGATACCATTGAAGATACTACCATTCTCAATACCTCCGAGAAAAAACAGTTTCATAGCAATTTTACTAAAGCAATTAATAATGAATATAGCCCAGTCGATTTTGCAAAAGAGCTTTCTTCAGCCTTATCTTCTTATGAAAACAAAGGCGAATTATTTTTAATTGAAAATACCGAAAAGGTTCTGAAAATCACCCATAGCCTCAATAACGAACAGCAGAAAGCGCTTAGTAAGTGTGTTGCCATTATGAGTGATGGCATGTATGAATTTGAAGAAAAAAAGAACAGTATCGGCCTTGATAATTTAGAGGAGATGAACAGATACTGCTATTTTGTTGCCGGCGTAGTGGGGGAAATGTTAACTGAGCTGTTTTGCGATTATTCGGCGCAGATCAACCAAAACAGAGACAAATTATTATCGCTGTCAGTATCTTTTGGTCAGGGATTGCAGATGACCAATATCCTCAAAGACATCTGGGATGACAGTGAAAGAGAGGCGTGCTGGTTACCGCAGGATATTTTTCTTAAACATGGTTTTGATTTACAGAATCTTTTTGATAAAGATGTTTCCCGCAAAGGTTTTTCCGAAGCTGTAGATGAGCTTGTCGCAATAGCAAACCGCCACCTGAAAAATGCACTTGAATATACACTGTTAATTCCAAAGCAGGAAAAAGGGATACGTCGATTCTGCCTTTGGGCAATAGGAATGGCACTGCTTACACTTAGAAAAATAAAAACACATAAAGATTACACCAGTGGTGAGCAGGTCAAAATATCCCGTAAAAGCGTAAAAACAACAATAATTGTTTCCAATATTTTTACGACTAATAACTTCATTTTGCGAAGGCTTTTTAATGTTCTGTCAAAGAATTTATCCTTATCAAATTGATTTCCATTGCTTTTAAAAGCATGGACATCTTTATTCCCAGGAAAGGTATGGAAAATGACCTGTAAAGCGTTGCAACACTTTTCTATGAAAGAAATTACTCAAGAGGAAGAAAGCATTGTTTTTGTTGCTAAAGTTAATTTATCAAAGCGGGTATAGTGTAATGGTAGCACGCAGGTTTTCAGTACCTGTTTCTGGGCTCCACCCAGGTAGAGCGGGTTCGAATCCCGTTACCCGCTCCATATTTATTGCCGAATGATTCACTAAACCCATACTCAGCTCGTAGGTTGGGCTGAAGAATGAAGCCCAACACAAATAAATGTTGGGCTTCGCGATGCTCTGCCCAACCTACAGGCTTGTATCCCTCTTCAAGATTACGTTCCGCACTTTCGAGGATCGTTACCCGCACCCAATATTCCTTTTAATGCGCTTTTTAGCATCAGCCCAGTCGGTGGTATTAACTTCCCCACGCTCGAAAGCAGATTCGCGCCCACATAATACATCTTCATGCCAAGCTGGAGACTGAAGCGACTGGCTATCTTTTGAAAGCTCATCCCAAATCGACTCCATAAGATCGAGTTTTTGAGATAGTGATAAATCAGCAACAGAGATATTTGCACGTTCCAAAACGACATACTCCAATTAAAAGGCCAAAACAATAAGATACCATAGTTGTTGATATTAAACATGACAGTTTAAGCAAATAATAAAACCGGGTTATTAAAGGATTACCAATCAATATATCTGCAAAATCATAACTACTGATTGTCAGCACCAAAGCTGTTGGCTATACTTTCAAAACTAAAAATCAAAAACCTGAAACAACAACAGCGGAGAAAACGGCACAAAACCCCGCAAGGCAAAAACACCCTTTTGTCGTGTCTGCAACCAACCCTCACTGGCGCTGCACACACGGGAAATGGACTTGTCAAAGCTGGATAGCAAGAGGACAACTGCAAGTATCCGGGCAATCCAAGGCGAGACTCGGTGCCCCGCAAGGGGATGGACACCGTTAATTAAGCTTGGTTGGCCTGCACATACAGAGGCAACAGATGTACCGGCAGGCACAGCAATGGCAAACAACCTGATAAAGGCTCTGTTAGCGGCAAATGGGAAACAAAACCGAATAACACCATGCAGTGATATAAAATCAAACCCCAAAAGCTCAAAAATATAGTTAATAAATTTGCAACAACCCTGCTGTTGATGACAGCGGTAATAACCGCGCCTGTGGTTTATGGGGGGATTTTGTCTGATTCTAAAAAACCGTGAGTTGAATTGCCAATGGATCTTGTAAATAGATTAAGCAAAATTGAGAATGAACTCTTTACAGAAGGTTTCGCTGTATACGAATTTTATAAATGAACAAAAAAGTGAGATAAAATCATAGCTAAAAAAGAAAGTTTGAAAGGCGTATATAATTCACTTGGCGTGAATGAAAAAATATTTGCACTTAATATTTATGAAAAAGGAAGATTGGATTGAGAAGATCAAAAAACAAGAAAATCCAATATTTGGTTAGCAGCTAATAGCATAAGGCTTTTTGAAAGAATAAAAGATCTTGAATATACTATTAAGACTTGAGATAAGCCAGATTGAAAAGATATAGATGCTCACTTTTTAGCAGAAA
>QZLD01000148.1 GCA_004796385.1 Gammaproteobacteria bacterium
AAACCGTTTCGTCCAAACAGGCGGCGCATTTTATAGACTTTTGGCAGAAGGTCAAGTTCGTTTTTAACGTTTTTTTTATTATTTTCCTACTGCCAGGCTAACCATTTGATATTATAAGTTTTATAAATTCACATTATTCTTGCTATCGACTCTTTTACTGCTTCATGAGCACATTTTAGCACTTCGATTTTTTTATTTATTATCTCTTCTTCGCTACCTTGCTCAAGAGTTGACTCAACTTCTCTAGCTGCTTCGGCCAGCTCTTTAGCTGAAAATGTTCCTGCCAATCCCTTTATTGTGTGTGCGAGTCTAATCGCTTTTTCTATTTCTTCTTGTTTTATGTGCTCTAAAATCTTTTCTATGCTTTGCCCATGACTTTCGTAAAACTCCCTTAATAGAGACAGCAATAACTCTTCGTTACCAAGCATTTTCGGAAGAGCCTCTTCGATATTTATCTCCGGCTCTAATAATTTAAGATCCACTGTTATTTCTTGATTTTTTTGCTCTTCGTTTTTCTCTTTATTTTCTATGCTCTCTCTGATGATATGATTACTTTTTTCTGCTATCTCTTTTTCCAAAAGAGTAAATATTTTATTGGGCTCTATCGGCTTTTCTATAAATTGATCCATCCCTACATCAAAACACCTTTGCCTGTCTCTCTGCATTACGTTTGCTGTCATTGCTATAATAGGAATATTTTTACCCCAACCTGTTTTTCGGATTATTTTGGTTGCCTCCACTCCGCCCATCTCGGGCATCTGAAGATCCATCAAAATCGCGTGATATTCTTTACTTTTCATTGCATCAATCGCTTCAAGGCCATTACTTGCAATTTCTACGTTTATTCCTTCGCTTTCCAGTATTTCTTGCGCCACTTGCTGGTTTATTTCGTTATCCTCTACCAATAATACAAATATTCCAGATAAATCCCATTCTTGCTTTTTTTCTTCAGAATTGCTTTTTTCAAGTTGGCGCTCTATCTCTTCGCATATGACTTTCTCCGTTATCTGGGTATTTTCTTTTATTATTACTCCTTTCTTTATTATGCTTTGTTCCAATTCTGTTTTTCCAAAAATTACTACTTGCTGCGAATCAATAGCCTTTGTTGAAAACAACCTTCTGAGCATTTCTGCCAATTTTATATCTGAGATTTCTGAATCAGAGATGATAATTTGGTATTTTTCCTGATACCCAAAGCTTTCTATAAGCTCATTGCCACTATTAACGATTTTAAAATCGGCGTTAATATTTGATATACATTTTTCCAAAAATTCTTTTTTTAGATTTATTCCGGCTAACGCAAGAATTTTTGGTTTAGAACTATTTGGTTCACATTCGTGTAATGCTTTATTAAATTGAACGCTAAATTTAAATTCGCTTCCTTTTCCTACTTCGCTTTCTACTGATATTTCTCCATTCATTATTTCTACTAGCTTCTTACATATATTCAATCCTAAGCCTGTCCCTCCAAAATTTCTTGTAGTAGAGCTACTTTCCTGTGTAAATTGCTCGAATAATAATGGAATTGTTTCTTTTTGTATTCCGCAACCGCTATCAATTACTTTTACTAAGACTTTGTTGCAATTTGCTGTTTTTGATTGTAGTTCCGCCTCTATTTTCACCATACCCTGGTTTGTGAATTTTATTGCATTACTTACAAGGTTAGTGAGTATCTGGCAAAAACGGAGAGAGTCTCCGTTGACAAATTCCGGAACTGCTTTGCTTATGGTTACGTTTAATTCTATACCGTTATTTTCTGCTTGGGATTTAAATATTCCTATCGTGTTTTCTATTTCTGTATATAAATTAAAATCTGTCTGCTCAAGTTCTAATTTCCCTGCTTCAATCTTTGATATATCAAGAATATCATTTATTAGCCCAAGTAACTTTTTAGTTGATTGCTCTATTTTATTTATGTAATCACTTTGCTTTCCCCTAAGATCTGTACGTTGCATTAATTCTACAAGACCAATTATTGCATTCATTGGCGTTCTAATTTCGTGACTCATACTTGCAAGAAACTCGCTTTTAACTCTTGCTGATGCTTCCGCTGCATCTCTGGCTATTTTCATTGCTTTGCTTTTATATTTTTCCGTTTCCAGTAGTTGATTTTTAGTCAATTCAAGCTCTTTTAGAGCGGCATTCACTTCTTCTTTTTGGCCTTCCACCAGAGCAAAAAGCTCGGCATTTGTTATGGCTACTCCTATATTTGAAGCAATATGTTCAATCAACTCCATATCGGCATCGGAAAGTTCTATAATTTTACTCATACTCCATAATGACAATACACCCAAAGAGGCTCCTCCCCCTTTTATAGTTATGTGCAGCACACTTTTTAAATCCGGGTAGCATTCAAGTGATCGCTTGTCTTTTTCAGACATGGGCTGATGTTTTATTTTTTGCACATCTTTTATATATATTACTGATTCATTTAATAACGCATGCGCTGGCGCTCCTTCACTCTGTTTTAGTTGATAAGAATTTTGCCGCCAATATTCATAAACATTTCTTGATATATTTTCATATTTTTTTTCAGATGAGGTTATAGCTTTTACTTGCAACATGCCGTCATCAATAAGATATATCCCCGCCATATCAAACGGATATTTTTTAAGAAATTGCTTAGCCACAACTTTGTATTTTTCATCTGGCGTCGATAGGGTATTTATCTTTGAAATAAATTGCAGAAATTCATTTTTTTCTTTTTCCAGTGATTTCAGGCTGGTTTCTTTTTTATATAAGTCATAAAAATGACTTAATCTGACTATGTCTTTTTCGAATATTCTAGTTATCTGTTTACAACTCTTTATTGATGCTTGATCAATTTTATTTATTGATGTAAACAGTATGATCTGTCCATAGTAATCCTCATTGTAGAATAGGGGAATAAACAGTGCTTCCTCCATTTCCCAACGAAGAAATCTTTGACGTAACTCTTCCGAGTAGTTATTGATATTATCGCGATGAATTAACGCTCCATTTTCAAGAAAGGCATTATAATCTTTCTTGAAATGCTCGATATCAATTTGATGCCCTGTATATGTATCTCTTATGTCCCTGAATTTTTCCGGAAGCTTTATTGCTCTATAAACCAGAAATGTAGCGTCAAGGTTAACCGCCGCAATTATTGCTCCTGAGAAATGATGGTAAAGTTCGATTGTTTTTAGGTATTCTGCTGCAATTAGTGTTAAGTCGTCGCATTCAGCTATAGATCTGCGAATTTGCAGCTCTTCGGCGTCTGTCACCTGCAAAAAACTCATCTTTCTATCCGTTATTTTCAGGTTTCAAGCTCATCATGAGCAAGTTCAACGCGGTTTCGTCCATTTTCTTTAGCTCTATAGAGTGCTTCATCTGCTCTACCGATAAAGCTTGATGCGGTTTCTTCAGGAATATAGCTGGAGCAACCGATACTAATAGTCACAGGAACATCTACTGTATCTGTTTTTACAGGAGTTTCTTCTACGTTCTTTCTCACTCTTTCTGCAAAATTTCTTGCTCCCTCAAGATTACACTTAGGCAGTACAACTACAAACTCTTCGCCACCATAACGACAAACCAGATCCATTTCTCGTGCTTGGCTTAAAATCCTTGAGGCAACATCTTTAAGGGCTATATTTCCGCCCAAATGCCCATAGGTATCGTTAAACCGTTTAAAGTGATCTATATCCACAATAATAAGCGAAAAGAATTTTTCGCCTTTGCAACGCTTGTATTCATTAATTCTTCTTTGTAGTTCTTCTTGAAAATAGCCGAAGTTAAATAGGCCGGTAAGTCTATCCTTAGTTGCCAACTCATGTAATTCGAGAACTTTTTGTTCAAGACTTTTATTAAGCGTATCAATTTCTTTATTCTGATCCTCTACTTTTCCATACAGCTCTGCATTGGCAATTGAGGTTCCCAGAAAAGAGCAGAGAAGATCTATAACCGCAAGATCCTCATCGGTTATATTGACTGTTTCTTTAAGCGAAAAAAGCCATAAAACACCTATTGGCTTTCCTTGTTGCGTTATTGGAACAAAAAGAAATGTCCGTGGCGTCCGCATTATTTCAAGGGCTTTTTTGTCTTTTTCCGACATGGGCAAATTTAATATTTCCAATACATCGCGAATTATTATATGTGAATTCTGAATATACGCCGCTGCTGTTGCTCCATCATTAAGCTCTATGTCGTAGCTGTTGTTTTTATAATATTCAACCCAGCTCTTATGAATTTCTGTAAATTCCTCATTTAGAATAGTGTTCTTTTTTGAAACCAGCTTTCCACATTCTTCCATCACTATTCCTGACATATCAAATGAGTATCTACGCAAAAGCTCTTGCGTAAAAATATCATATATTGATTCTACTGATGTCAGGCTATTTACTTTGGAAATAAATTCAAGAAATAACCTCTGCTCCCGCTTTGCGGTTTCAAAGGATTTTTTCATTTTCTCCATTTCAGTATAGGTATGAGCGTTTTTTATCTGTGGTGCAAAATCATTTATATAATCGCTAATTTCACTTATGTCTTTTTCAGCAAGCTCATACCATTGATTCATTATGGTTATGTTTCCTATAGGTGCCCCATCAACAACCATAGGAATAGCCACTAGAGAAAATAGCTCCCAGCGATTAAAGCGGGTTTCGGTATTCCCTCCATAATCGCCAACATTACCAGCGTCTATCTTTATTACTTCATTATTTTTAAAAGATTCCACATTGGCATCAGGCTTGTTTAATGGATATTTGTATTTAAGATAGGTTTTTTCAACGCCCACAAACTTTTTCGGAAGGGATATTTTTTCACAAACAAGATTATCTCCTTCGGAATCGAGCAGGTTTATATAATATCCATCAACCTCTGCTCTTTTACCCACCCATTCAGATAATAGTAGAAGCAGATCATCAAGAGTTGTAGCCAAACTGACTCTGCACAGGAAATTATTTTTCTCTTTTTCCTGCTGCAACTGCTGTTTCAGCTCTTGAATATCACTCTCTTTATTATCTGTTCCGCTCATTTATTATTTCGTTTTTGTTTTAATAACGGATAAAAAATCCCAATAAAGCTCACGCTACAAATTGCGACACCTGTTTTAGTTATATTAGTACATATTTTTTCTTTATCTATTCTGATATTGGCAATTGGCTGGTTATCTTTCCAAAAATGGGGAATAATTCCGTTATTCTTGTGGATATTTAACCTTGTCCTGCGAACAAAATATCAGGATAATGCTGTCATCGTATTTTTTAGGAGTTGAAATTGAAATTTTTTCGGTTCTTTTTTGTTTTTTTGTCATTTTTGTCGTTTACTTCTGCCGCTATTGAAGTTGACGGCCTCTACAGTTCGACCATTTATGTAACAGATCAGTCTTCAAGCGCAAGAGAGCTTGCTGCGAAAAAATGTTTTGTTGATATTCTGATAAAGGCTACAGGAGATAGCTTTGTTGGCCGACGACCTGAAGTAATTAAAGCTAAATATGATGCTCATAAGCTTATTAACAGCTTTCGTTATAACGGCCCTTATGAAAATGGTGAAAAAAGTTCGTGGCAACTGGTTCTGAATTTTGACCCTAAAGCCATTAACTCATTTCTTCAAGAAAATAAAATCCCTTTTTGGAGCAGTGACCGCCCTGAAGTAATAGCATGGATAGCTGTGGAAAAAGGGAATGATCGAAAGGTTATCAGCAGCGATAATAAATCCGAAATAAAAAGAACATTTGATGATGCTGCTTTCAGAAGAGGAATTCCGCTAATTTTTCCTATGATGGATGTTGATGATCTTAGAAAGATCAGCATATCAGATATCTGGGCTGGATTTGACGATGAGTTAAAAAAAGCGTCTGCAAGATATAGTGTAAATCATATTTTTTCAGCCCGAATCTATCGACAAAACAATGGCAAATGGATTGCCAAATGGCACCTTAGAGGTCTTAGCATCGATAGCAACTGGAGTGACAACAATAGTAATTTTTCATCGCTAATAAATGCGGGAATCGATACTGCTGCAGATATTATGAGTAAAAAATACGCTCTAAGCTCTGAGATTGACAACAGCAACCGCATTAAAATTGCTATTACAGGCATTGATTCAATGCGGAAATACATATCTATTCAAAAATATCTTGGAAAGATGATTAGTGTTAAAAGTCTGTTTATTACCTATGCCGACAATAATACTATGGTGTTCTCCATCGATGTCGATGGCGATTCTGAATTATTCTTCGGCTCTGTCAATTCAGGAGATGTACTTATTCAAACTGAGGCAACCGAAGAAAACACACCTTCAGCAGACCAATATTACAAAGCGTTTTAAATTTTAATTGGTCAATAAGGAAGTAAATCTATGGATAGATCGTTAAAATTACTAATCCTTTGCAGCAATATTGTTCTAATCGGAATTATTGCGTCCGGTGTTGGCTGGTTTATTAATTTGCTGTCGCCGATTCTTACCCCATTTCTTGTCGGCGCATTCCTTGCCTATCTAGGAGATCCTTTAGCGGATAAACTGGAACAACGAAAGTGTTCACGCTCACTTGCTGTGATACTGGTATTTTCAGGAATTATAGCCTGCCTGTTTTTGGCTCTTCTTCTTATAATACCATCAGTGCAATCTCAAATTATCGGCATTGGCGCCAAAGTACCTGAATATAAAGCACAGGTAATTAATATCTGGTTACCTTGGCTCTCAAAAACATTCGGTATCGCCCCCGATTCTATAAATTCCGATGCAATAAAAAAACTGTTTTCCCTAAAATCATCTGTATTCACTGATCTTCTCAGCTCAATAGCCGGTTCCAGCATGGCAATAATATCCTGGATAGGTAATGTTGTTCTGATACCGGTTGTAACCTTTTATCTGTTACGCGACTGGGATGTGATAGTTGCAATGGTAAGAAAAACACTACCCCGCAATATAGAACCAACAGTAGTCAAACTAGCAACCGAATCAAACCAGGTTTTGGGAAGCTTTATTCGCGGTCAATTTATGGTGATGATAGCCTTGTCTATAATATACTTTACAGGACTTACCATTATCGGCTTAGACTTGGCTCTTCTTATCGGTCTCACTGCTGGTTTAATCAGTTTTGTGCCTTATCTTGGCTGCATTGTCGGTATTATACTCGCCGTTACCGCCACTCTCTTGCAGCCCGGAAGCGATATCTACACTGTTATATATGTTCTTATCGTATTTGGAATTGGGCAAACCCTTGAAGGCACAGTACTAACTCCTAAACTTGTTGGCGACAAAATCGGCCTGCATGCGGTTGCTGTAATATTTGCTGTACTTGCAGGCGGGCAGCTTTTTGGATTCTTCGGTATTCTTATAGCACTGCCTACTGCGGCTGTGATTATGGTTTTGTTAAGAAACCTCTACAACGCCTATATTAACAGCAATGTCTATGCAACAAACGAGAACGCCGATAATAACGATGTAACTGAAGCTCTTAAAAATGAAAAATAAACCCGTTTTCTTTATCCCCAGAGAAAACCTTTCCCGCACAACAAGACTTATATGCTTTCCCTTTGCAGGAGGGAATGCCACATTTTTTTATAGCTGGCTGGATCTGCTACCGAAAAACATTGAGCTGGTGGCCATTCAACTTCCGGGAAGAGGCATGCGCCTTGGCGAACAGCACTTTATTTCCATGTCGGAAATGGCAGATGAAATTGCCAGTCAGATAGCACCTCACACAGCAGATTGTGACTATATGTTTTTTGGTCATAGCATGGGCGCACCACTGGCATATGAAGTAACCTGCCGCCTTTCAAGACCAAACATACGACTTCCTCAAAAACTAATACTTAGCAGTTCAATACCTCCGCATAAAATAAACATATCTGAACGCTTTAGCAATGACGCCTCCTTTATTGAAAACATAATTTCATATGGAGGTATTCCAAAAGAAATTCAGCAAAATAAAGAGATGCTGGATTTCTTTCTGCCTTCTCTTAAGTGTGATTTTGAAATACTAAAACAATACAGAAATGTAACAAAAAAACAGATTTTGACTGATATCGAATTCTGTTACGCTGAAGATGATTGCTCACTGCAAACCGAATATTTATCAGAATGGCAAAAATACACTAAGGGCAACTTTAATTGCACAAAATTTTCAGGAGGCCATTTTTTTATTGAAAGCAAAAAAGAATCTTTTCTGAAACATCTAAATAAAATACTTACATAACCAATGGATGCTACAGAAGTCTTCTACTGCTATACAGCAGATATCAATTACAATGACATGCAAAAAGAACTTGGGCATATACTTTGTCATACTGAGCAAGAGCGACTATCGAGATTCCGTTTTAACAAAGACAAAAAAAGCTTTCTGATTTCACACCTTCTTGCCAGAATAGTTCTGGGGAGAAAATTATCTATTAATCCGAAAAAGATATCATACTTATATACCAGTTCAGGCAAACCCTATATAAAAGATAACCCCGTCTTTTTTAATATGTCCAATACTGCCATGATGTCTTCGTTAATAATCAACAAAAGATATGCGTGCGGCATAGACAATGAACATATAAACCAAAATAGAGATTTCATGGATATCGCCACCAACTACTTTGGCATAAATGAACTTGAAAAATTAAAAAAAACCGAAATAAACAGGCAGGCAGAATATTTCTATAGTCTCTGGGCATTAAAAGAGGCTTGTCTAAAATGCAGAGGAGATGGCCTAAACATTTCCCCTGACAAAGTACAATTTGTTCTTGCAGAAAAGCATATTGAAGCGTTATTTACCCCATCACTAAATGAAAATATAAGCAACTGGCACTTTAATCTAAAAAAAATGGAATACAACTGCCTACTGGCAACAGCATTGAAAATTCCTGATGCCCACAACATAGAAATTTCATACAATAAAGTCACACAAAGCACACTCTTTAACAGTTATACAAATGAATAATATAAAAAACGATTTTAGCGGACAGTCACTCTTGAATTTGAGTATCAACAGAGAAAAAACGCTGCCTAATTTCTATAACGGCAATAATGAAAAATTAGTTGCTCACCTGCTGCAATTTCTTAATGACGATGATAACGAAAAAATATTCTTTATCTGGGGCGATAAAGGTATGGGTAAAAGTCACCTACTTCAGGCAGCCACAAGCCATAACATTGAGAAGAATAAAATCGCATTTTATCTGCCGCTTGATAATCCAAATAGATTTTCAATTGATATGCTCAAAGGCATAGAAAATTCAGGCCTTCTCTGTATAGATGATATTCACAACATATCCAATAACCACAGATGGGAAGAATCAATATTTCACCTATTAAATAAAACCTGGGAAAATGGCGGCAAAATTATTGTCTCTGCCGATAAACAAAAACCGGATATCCGTCTGCCAGACTTACTATCACGTTTACAATGGGGGCAATCTCATAAACTTCATGAAAACAATGACCAACAAAAATCTGATTTTATTCGTTTTTTTGCCGAATTGCGTGGGTTTCAAATCAAAGAAGATGCCACAAAATTTATCCTTAACCATTACTCCAGAAACATGAATGATTTAGCATTAATTATGGAAAAGCTTGATAAGGAGACTCTATCTCACAGCCGAAAAGCCAGCATTAGTTTTATAAAAATGATTCTGAATCAATAAACCAGCCCCCACAGTCGCCCTGAATATCTTGACAAAGCCCCTTAAAGAATTAAACTTCGTGCATTATTTAAAAAATGCTCCCGCTCTTATAAACCAAATAAATTAAGAGAATTGACATGAGAAACATAATCATCCTTATTTTATTATTTTCACTTCAAATAACTGACTGTTTAGCACAAAGCAATATTAATTACTTTCTAACAAATACGGAAACATATGAGAATCAAGAGTTAAAAGCAGTTATTGGCAAGAAAGAATTTACATTGGTTAACAAAGATGAACAGCTTTGCATGAGAATTGAAAAAATAGCTGATTTTAATAAAAACGGATCAAAAGATGTGTTAATAGAAATTGTTGGCGGTTGCGGAGGCAACTGTTGCGCCAATAGTTATCAAATTTTCAGCTATAATGGAAAAAACTTCAAAAAATCACAAGATGTTGGATATGACTGGAATGGCGTTGAAATCTCTAAATCTGGAAACGAGTTTAATTTTATTATTGAAACCATCAATGATGGAGTTGATAATACAGAAATGTGCGGCAATAAAACCGAAACCTACAGTTTTAAAGGGTATGATTTTAAGTTAATAAATGCTGTCAAAGAGAAAAAATTAAAAGCAATAACAGAAATTACCTCTAATGATTTTAAAAACAGAGAAGAGGAGGAGCTGTTTTTATTCTTCGACCTAGATGGAGATGGGGAAAAAGATAGAATTACCAGTTCATACTGGACTAGATGGGGAAAACTTTCTAATTGGCGCATTGATTTTGTTAATGGAAAAAACTACAAAGCTACAACCTCCCCAAAAAGAATAGGAATAATGAACACAAAAACAAAAGGGGTACATGACATTGTTATCGATTGCGAAACCATACTCAAATGGAATGGTTCAAAATATGAGTAATTGATAATCAAATGCCAAAGGGATTATTTAAAACAGGGAAGAAGATTAAATTCAATAGCAAAATAAACAATATTCGATTAATTTGCGGGGTTTTATACACTAACCCCTTCTCATAAAAGAAATTCAGGCATCTATCAATATGATTGAAATGGGCAAAAACAAGCTACGCATCTGTTCTGGAAAATGGCGTGGTCGCAAACTGGAGTTTCCAATAATTGAAGGACTAAGACCGACTGCAGATAAAATCAGAGAGACACTGTTTAACTGGTTGCAGGTAGATATCCATGGTGCCACCTGCCTCGACTTGTTCGCCGGAAGTGGGGCGCTTGGGCTGGAAGCTGCCTCGCGTGGTGCGGGGGAAGTAGTACTTATCGACAGTTCCAGAATCGCTTGCAACTTTCTAAAAAAAAACAAAGACCTATTACAAGCTAACAATATAAACATCGTAAATAACAATGCAGTTAAATGGCTACAATCCTGCGATAACAAATTCGACATTATCTTTGCTGATCCTCCCTTTGCTTCTGGCCTGCTACAACAGATACTTAACAGTAACCTACCACTAAAAGATGACGGCCTTTTGTATATAGAACATGACAGTAAAAAATCGCCGCAAATACCCGCCTGCTTTAAACAAGAGAAATCCAAAAAAAGTGGTGGCGTTATATATAGCCTGTATAGATTGCAAAATTAAAAACAGCTTAAAAGCTCATTCCTGAAAAAGATGATACAAATTTAATCTGGCAACATCTTTACGAAAACAGAGGATGGTCGGGGCAAATCATTATGTCTAATCAGCGAATTACTGCTATTTCACAGCAATCCGCTCTTACCTACCGATCTACCAATCAGATTTTTATCAGTTAGAATAAATTCCGCAACCGACATACATCTCAGATTGACCTATCCTTTTGACATAAGATGACTTAGGTTCAACTTTTCCGGTTGCCGGATTTGCCCATTTGTAGTAAACCCAACCCTCACCGTTCTCCTTGCTTTTCTTTGTCATAGCCTGAATAAAGTAGGTGCCATCCGGAGCGCGTAGTTTACTTAGTCGCCCCAACTAAGTACTACAATCCATCGTAAAAAGTGGGTAATTGTTATAGTTATCTATCTACCCACACCACATTCTAAAATTAGTATATTTTTTATAAGCGCAAGCAAATATTGCAAAGCAACATAAAACTGTTTTCTGTGATTTATGGTTTCTATAAGCTATCATGCTGCTGTTTTGTAATTATTTTTTATGGAGGTTAACAAGTGCCTTATATCTTTAAAGACCCGTCATTTACATCTGAAGAGATAATTTTTGATGAAATTACAGATAGCGAACTGGAAATCAAACTGAAAAATGCTGAACAAACATATAGCCAATTAAGATATACAAATTACGAAAACAGGGCGAAAATTCTGCTGCGGGCGGCAAAACAGCTTGAAAAAGAGAAAGAACGCTATGCCCGAATAATCACTGAAGAGATGGGAAAGATCACTCGCGAAGCTATTGGCGAGGTGGAAAAATGCGCCCTCTGTTGTCGCTATTATGCAGAACATGGAAAGGGATTTCTCAAGGGTGATAAGGTTGATGTAAGTCCGCTATCAGCCAGCATTGAATATCAGCCTCTTGGAGTTATCCTGCTGATAATGCCGTGGAATTTTCCGTTCTGGCAGGTGTTTCGTTGTGCCAGTGCAGCTATTATTTCCGGCAATAGCGTAGTTCTGAAACATGCTTCCAATGTGCCGCAGTGCGCCCTTGCCATCGAAGAGATATTCAATAGTGCAGTGCCTGATTTAAACTGCCTGCAAAATCTGTTTGTCTCTTCTTCCCGCATCGACAACATTATCGCAGATAAGAGAATCAAGGCTGTAGCACTTACCGGAAGTGAAGCCGCCGGCAGAGCTGTTGCCGCCACTGCGGGCAGGGCAATAAAACCGGCACTGCTGGAGCTTGGAGGCTCTGATCCGTTTGTTGTTCTTGAGGATGCAGACTTGGAACTTGCAGTAAAAAATGGAATAACCTCACGCTTTATGAATGCCGGCCAAAGTTGTATTGCCGCCAAAAGATTTATTGTCTGCGAAAAGATAGCGGATGAGTTCTGTGATCTTTTTGCCAAGGCGGTTGGCAAATTAAAAACAGGTAAACCGGATGCCCCGGAAACAGATATAGCTCCCCTTGCCAGAGAAGATATCCTTACAGAAGTTGAGCAACAGGTTAATGATGCTGTTGCGAAAGGAGCGAAGATCATTTGTGGCGGCAGTCGGGCTGAGATGGATGGCAACTACTATCTACCAACTATTCTGGATTGCGTTTCTGAAGATATGCAAGTCTGGAGTAAAGAGGTCTTTGGGCCGGTTGCGACCATTATCCGCGTTAAGGATGCCGATGAAGCATTACAGATCGCCAATGATAGCGACTTGGGACTGGGTGGCAGTGTCTGGACGAAAGATACAGAAAAGGGCAGAGCATTTGCCATGAAACTGGAGTGTGGCAGTGCCTTTGTAAACTGTATGGTACGCAGCGATCCGCGTTTGCCGTTTGGCGGCATTAAGGAGTCCGGTTTCGGCAGAGAACTTGCTGCCAATGGCGTCAGGCAGTTTGTAAATATAAAAACCGTTTGTTGCGGCTAATCACGCATGACTGAAGTCCTGATTATCTACCTTGTAGCCGGATCTGTAGTTGGAGTGCTCTCCGGTATATTCGGTATCGGTGGTGGTATGGTAGTTGTGCCGACAATGCTTTTCACTATGCCGCTTATAGGTATGGAGGGAGATCATCAGGCACATTTGGCTATCGGCACATCACATGCAACAATCATTTTTACAGCAATGGCATCCGCCAGAACCTATCATAAAAAAGGGGATGTCGACTGGAAAATATTCAGCAATATTGCTCCGGGATTGATTATCGGCAGTTTTATTTTTGGCGCATTTATTTCGTCTATGTTCTCTTCCGATATTCTCAAAAAAATGTTTGCCATCTTTTCTGTCATTATGGCAATCAAAATCTTTATGTCTGCCCACAAAGAACATAAAGAAGCTATACACCACCGAGTCACCCTTCTTGGTGTAGGGCTTGTGATCGGCTCAATATCGGCGCTGATCGGCGTTGGTGGCAGCAGTATGACAGTCCCTTTTTTAAGCTGGAAGGCGCTTGATATCAGAAAGGCTGTTGGAACGGCCGCAGCTTGCGGTAGTTTGATAGCAATTTTCAGCACATCAGGGTATATATATTCCGGACTCTCGGATAACAGTTTGCCGGAATACTCTTTGGGATATATCTTTCTGCCAGCCTTTATCGGCATCATCCTCACTAGCACCATTTTTGTCAAATTCGGTGCGAAACTGGCATATAAGATCCCACCGGCATGGCAGAAAAGATCGTTCGGAGTATTTTTGTTAATGGTTGCCGCAAAGATGTGGTTTTGATCTATTCAGCAGCAAAGGCAAAAATCAAAAAAACTAAAAATGGAATTGAGGATATCAGCGGATAATGGTGCATTAATGTTTGCAAAGAAATTTTAAATATACCGGGAGTCTCCGGGTTAAAAAAATTTAGTACTAGTTAGTACAATACCCAGAATGATCAGCAATAGAAAAGTCGTGACTATCCTTTGTTTAAATTACATACCTGATAAAAACAGGAATACCTATATTGGCTGCAATTATCACAGATGGCAGCAACCACCCCGGTTTTAGCTGCTCTATATCAAATGCTTCACAGAGATTTTCGGCTGTAACAGCGTTAATCTGTTCATCGTCCATCGTTGTAATATCGATATTACTGCCTGCATCGGAAAGCCTGTCTACAAAATCAAATCTTCTTAGCATAAAACCGATAGTAAATCGCACTATCTTCGGGAAACCTTTTTTATCATGCAGCAGGTTTTCTATCTGGCTGTCGACACCTGTGCCGTTCTCATAAATTTTTCTTATGACGCCCTCTTTTTTTTCCGAGATTTTCGTCAACAGGAAATAGAAGAACTGATCCGCATTTTTGCTGACAATCCTATAAGCGGCATACTCATAACTCTGTTTCTGCCCAAGAAAAAAATAGACAAAAGGCGAGGCTGCAATTACTGCCAGAATAATCAGCGAAGAAATTATACTCCCTCCTGAAGTAGCCCATATCCTGCATATCTCTCCCCAGAGCACAAACAACAGCGCGATATTTATAATCGCACCAACTACCAGATATATAATTATTCTGGTAGTTGCAATTGCCGCCGTTGCTGCAATCTGAGTGGTTATTCCTTTTAGTTTTTTTAACTTATCTTCCATATTTTTATCCAATGTTATTTGGCATAAGTTTATTTGCTAACAGACAATTTGCGCTCTATACAATAAAGCTTTCTATTTTTTCTAAACAGTTTTTTTCAGTAAGCTTGATTAAATTGGTTACGCATGCCGACAGATATTCGAGATCATCTTTGCTTATAGAGTAATCCGGGTTATATCGAGCGCCAATATAGGCATAATCCAGTAGATTAAACAGGTCATTCTGCCTCTTTGTTTCTCGTGGAAAAATTTCTTTTATACTTTCAACATAGTCGGACACCATGATTTCCAGCAGTGGCAGATAATGCTCATGCGGGCAGTAGCTGGAAAAAACCAGAAGGATAGTTTTGTAACAAGATTCTGTTGCCTGATTAAGCAAAAAGGAGGCTTCATTCCATTTTGAAGCTTCGAAATATTGTTTGGCTCCCCAATAAAAATTGTTAGCTCTTTCGAGCCAGTGTTCGTAGTAATCCTGCGCTATGCGCTGTT
>QZLD01000111.1 GCA_004796385.1 Gammaproteobacteria bacterium
GCAAAGCATGGTTGCAATTCACTATCACCTTATATGCTAATGATTACCTTATTAATCAATATTATAAATGAAGAATTACGCGTATTTGTGAAATATGCGTGTTAGCTATTTTGTGTTGTTTTGCTCTTAAGAATCTCTTTACGATGTTTTAACAGTGTAGTGTAAACATGACGCATAGTATTCGCCTTGGCATCTGAAACATCTTTTATCAGAGATAGTTTTTTCTCAAAGTACGAAATCTCATCAGCCAGGTTCTTATCTGAAAGATCCTGATCATCAAATGATTCATACATTAATCTCTGGGCTGCTATCATGGTAAGTCCTTTTAATGCTTGCGATAAATCGAACAGCATTTTAAGAAATAAGCAGCCTTTACTTCCCTGTATCTGCACTCCGACTCCTGTCGCTATCCCTTTGTGCATTTCAGCTGCATCACTCCCTTGATGTGTAGAATAGGTTATCGGGGGTATTAATGCACTAGGTATTTTGCGCCGCACAATGTAAGAAATCCCCTACATTTTTTCCAATTAATTCATTTAGTTGTAGTAAATATGACAAAAATATTACAAAAAATGTGAAATAGTTCATAGTTGCAATAATTTTGTAATGTGTTTTGTGTAGATTGCGCCAGAACTTGTTGAACAGAAACGATATTCGTCTATTATTATCTTTGAAAATAGTAATTTGGAGAGCGGAATGGAATCTAAAGCCCCTGTAATTAAAAGAAAAAACAATAAATCTGCTAATCTGCAAAGTGATATTGAGTTTTTTGAAAAAAAGCTCAATCAAATAGGAAATCCAGGAGATGACCTTTATAAAAATGCCGCTGTTCATGTTTTTCGCGATCTAATAGGAGTTACCCGCAGAAAGCTATATCACGGCTCCCTGACAAGCAACATTATTTAGTCTGACAATAAATAAAACAACAGATAAGCTTAAACGTTTTTTGCTGCAATATCTGGGTTATTTACTGAAAAAAGCCCCTTAATATCATCAATAATTACATATAGGACAGGAATTAGAATAAGTGTTATCAACGTAGCTACTATTATTCCGAAGCCGAGCGATATAGCCATAGGAATAAGAAATCTTGCCTGTCGCGAGGTCTCAAACATCATTGGAGCAAGCCCGACAAAGGTGGTTACCGTTGTCAGCATTATAGGGCGAAAACGTCTTACAGATGCTTCCATCAATGCCTTTTTCAGCCGCTCTTTAGCCCGTATCTCCCGATTAGCAAATTCAATAAGCACAATAGAGTCGTTCACAACTACTCCTGTTAGAGCAAGCAACCCGAAAAGGCTCATTATACTCATAGGATACCCCATTATGATATGCCCCAACACGGCACCTATCGCACTAAAAGGAATAGCTATCATGACCATAATTGGCTGCGTATAGCTTTTAAATAAAATAGCTATCAACGAAAAAATAACAGCCAAAACCACAATAAACCCAATACCCAAAGCAATAATACTTTCCATCATATCTGCCTGCTTACCCTCAAAAGAGTAGGTTAAGCCAGGAAAATGCTCCTTAAGTTGTGGCAATGCCTCTTCCTGCAATGTCTCTTTTATAAGCCCCGCCTGTGATGGCGGTGTAACATCTGCCGTTACCTGAATTATCCTGCGATTATTGCGCCTGCTTATACTTGTAAAAGCTCTACCCTTTTTAACATTCACAACATCTTTAAGGCGAACTTTTTTGCCGAAGGAGGTACGAATTATTACATTATCGAGATCTGTTTCCGTATTTCTCTGATAATCCGGCAGCTTCAGATTAACTGTAACCTCATTTAAACCATCCTGCTGTCTTATAGAATCCAATCCATATATGGATGCTCTTATCTGACGGGCAATTTCACTGGAGGTCAACCCAACCGCATAACCATAATCATTTACAGTAATATCAAATTGAACCTTACCGCTGGCAGTGCCATCATTTACATCGCTTGTATTTGAAAAATCTTCTATTTTCTTAGCTAATGCCTCTCCCGCTTTTGAAAGAATATCGCTATCACTGTGCGACAATTCAACTGTTAAAGCAGCTCCAAAACCAGGCCCGCCTCTGTTGGAAACAAAAGACGATGATTCAATCCCAACCAGAACTCCAACCTCCTGCTTCCACTTTTTTGTAACCTCTTTGGTGCTTATCGGCCGTACATCCGGATCTGTAAGAAATATTCTGGACTCAATGGAGTTAGACTTAACCCTGCCGTAAACACCCCGGGAAAGAGTTCCTTCAGGATATTGCGCTATCACCCTGTCTGCCGCATCGGTAATCTTTTTCATCACCTGCTCTACCTTTTCCTTGGGCGTTCCCAAAGGAAGAGTCACTTTACCAAAGGCATAATCCGATTCTACTCTGGGAAAAAGAACCATTCCCATCCTTCCGCTAAAGGCGTAGGAATAAGCCATAACCAATACACCAACCGCTATCACAAATATCCCATAGCGGTTATTAATCATCATTTCGAGAAATCTTTTGTAACGGACATTTACAAAACTTTCAAACTTATTATTAAAGGCTCGTTGAAAACGAATAAGAGTCGCCAGAATCCCGTGATCTTTCTTTTTAGCCTTTTTCTTCAAGCGAAGGTGTGCAGGCAAAATAAACAGACACTCAAGCAGAGAAATACTGAATACGCAAATAACAACCACAGGAATTGTTCTAAATACCTTACCCATAATTCCCGGAACAAAAAACAGAGGGATAAATGCAACTATATTGGTAGCAACACTAAAGAAAACAGGAACAGCAACCTCTTTAGCTCCAATTATTGCTGCATCCAAAGGAGACATCCCCTTTTGCCTGTGAGAATAAACATTTTCACCAACTACAATGGCGTCATCCACCACTATCCCTAGAGATATTATGAATGCAAACATCGACACCAGATTGACAGAGAAGTCGGTTGCCGGAAAAAGAAGAAATGCTCCTCCAAATGATATCGGAATCCCCATACTAACCCATAGTGCCACCTTAATATCAAGAAACAATCCCAAAAATATAACAACCAGAAACAGTCCTAAAATACCATTATTAATAAGCAGATTTGCTCTCTGCTTGAATACCTTAGAGCGATCATGAACTATAGAGAGACGAATATTCCCCGGAAGAGTTTTATTAAGATCTTCGATTTCCTGCTTCACTGCTGAGGCTACACTGATTGGAGTCTGATCTCCTGCTCTGTATACCTCAATCAAAATCGACGGCTTTCCGTCAAATGCAGTTTTACTATTATCTTCAGCAAAACCTCGTTTTATTTCAGCGATATCGCCTAGCCTTAAAACATTACCATTTGCCGTTCTTTTTATTGGAATGGTTGCAAAATCAGCGCTACTATCCCGTCGTTCCGTTAAACGAATAAGAATATCACCACTGCTGGTTTCAAGTGTTCCTCCGGGAACTTCAATAGCTATAGACTTAATCTTTGCTGAAATATCAGCCAGCGTCATGTTATATCTACGCAGAGATTCACTTGAAAGAACCACCTGCACTTCGTGATCCTTTGAACCCGCAATCTCAACCGGCCCAATCTCGCTATTTTGCGTAAACTTATCATACACCTGCTCAGAAATAGAGTTTAGAGTCCTCTCATCTGCATCACCATAAAGAGCCAGAGTAACTACTCCTCGTCTTCTGTTCATAAGAGTCACTACCGGCTCTTCTGCATCTTCAGGAAAAGAACTTATACGATCCACTGCACTCTTAATATCCTGCGCTACACGAATCCGCTCATCGGTATCGATAATCTCTACCATAACCCTGGCACTACCTTCAGATGCCGTTGAAGAGATCTCTCCAATTCCATCTATATCCTTTACTCCATCCTCAAGAGCAAGAATAATACTTTTCTCCACCTCTTCCGGACTGGAACCGGGATACGATACAGATACTGTAACCGTATCTGTATCAAAAGCAGGAAAAATCTCCTGCGTAGTTTGAGTAAAAACAATAACTCCCCCAATAATCAAAAGCATCATCAGCAAGTTAGCAGCAACTTTGTTGTCGGCCATCCATGCGATAGGAGTATTGTAATTATGGATAAGTTTATCTTCTTTCATCAGGGCTCATCTTTTTTTGTCTTGCTGAGGATTTTTCTTCTGTTCTCTTATTCTCCACCATAATCTTTAACTTCATACCATCCACCGGAGTAATGATATTGCTTGTTATCAACAGATCATCTGCAGCTATATCTGCATTTATATAAATATATGCTTTATCTTCAAATACCTTTTCAGGCTTCAATACATGCAGCTGATTATCTCTAAGCAGCCATATTTCACCACTATGAACATTCTTTCTTTCTACCCTAAAAACACCTTTCAACGCACCGCCATCAATAGCCATCTCTACATAATCATCCAGAAAGATGTTGGGAATACAGATTCCGCTACAATCATCGGCAAAAGGATCAGGCACTGAAACTGTTAAAGATGAAAGCATAGTCTCGCTTTCCAGTTTGCCGGTAATATTTATAATTTTTCCCATAGCTGCAACGTCATTACGGCGATTAAATATCTCAACAGCCACATCGCTACGACCACGAATAAAACTCAACATTTCCAGAGGAATTTCCGCCTTTATCCAGAACTCCGACGAATCTACAAGCGTAGCAATAACCTCACTGGTACCTATAACACTACCGCCTGATATATTTTTTGAGATCACCAAAGCATTCCATGGAGCAACCACCTTTGTTCTTGAAATATTAAGTTTCGCCGCCTTTACCAACGACTGATAATTAGCCACATCCGCCTCTGCCTGCATCAATTGCGGCCCTCGCAAAGCCAGAAATTTCTGCTCTTTTGACAGATTCTTCCCCCTACCGGAAAGTTTTAGTTCCAACTTTGCTGTTTTCTGTTTCCCCTTCTCCTGCCGCAATGCTGCCTGACTTTTCTTTAACGCTGCCTGTTTCTGCTGTAGCTGAATCTCATAATCTGTTGCATCAACTGTAAGCAGAAGCTGCCCCTTTTCCACCAACTCGCCACCTTTGAAATTTTCGGCAACCTTTACGATTTTCCCTGAGACCTGCGAGCGAAGATTAAGCTCCCGTGCGGGCACAACCTTACCCATAACATGAATTTTAACTGGGTAATTTCCGACCTGGATATGTTTTGCTTCAACTACCGGAATACTAATCGGCTTCTCTTTTTTCTTTCTTGCGTTAGGAGCACCTTTAACAAACCACACAGCTAAAACCACTGCTGCACAAATAAAAGCAAAAGGAATCAGCCAACGAAAAATATTTTTCAATTTATTTCTCCCGAATCAGAGAAGGATTACCGCCTGTTTCCTCAATAATATTAACTCTGACGAGCAGCAAATCCCTGTTTTTACTTAATAATTCAATCTGTTTTTGCACAATGGCATCTTCAATAGTAACCCAGGAGAGATAATCTCCACTGCCGTTCTTATATTTACTTTTTGCCTGCGAGAACTGTTTTTCTAAAGCGTTTTTATGTTTTTTAAGCAAGGATATTGAATCTGCTATCCTATTTTCCTCATTTAATAGTTGAGATAGCGCAGATATTGCGGCAACTACCGTTTCCCTGTATTTCCACAGGTTCTGATCTGCCAAGGCCTTGCTTCTGACCACTTCGGCCTTACGACTATCGCCATCCAACAGTGGCTGAACCAGACTACCAACCAAAGAGAGCAGCCAGTTATCAAAAATTTTAGATGGTGTTTCACCTGTAAGACTGAAAGTTGATTTTAATGAAATGGATGGATATCTGGATCTTTCCGCCTTAACAACCGCCCAATCGGAAGAATTTACCTGAACCCAGGCAGATAGAATATCCGTACGCTGACCAAGAAGCTCTCGCAATGGTTTCTCTGCCTGTATCGAAAACCCCAATGGCAACATCTCATCATCAAACTTACTATCTCTATCTGCTATGCCACCGCTTATCTGTATAAGATTGTAGTTACTGTTACGAATATTACTGTGAAGAGTCTTAACCGAATCTCTTAATTGAAGAACCGTCTGCTGCTGCTCCAAAAGGTCGTCAATTGAAACAATTCCTGCATCAAAACGAAGCTGCAGAATCTCAAGCCTTTTATTTGCGAGTTCAAGCCTGTTTAAAAGCATAGGCTCCTGATCATAAAGTGCCTGCAGTTTTATCCACTCTTTAACCAAACTGTTGGAAACGTTCTGACGAGTTTCAAACAAAGACAATTCTGCACTTTGCAAATTACTTTTAGCAATAGCGATTGCTGCGCCATTAACATCGGCAATATCGACATTATATCCTGCAGAAAGCGACAGAGAATAACTCTCGGAAGATGGATTATCGGATTTCTGCAAAGATGCACTGCTATTCAGGTCTGCACTTATATCCTTCACACCTTCGGCAGATATAAGCAATGCTTTTTGCTGCCTTACCTTTGCAGATGCCTGCATTACTGCCGGACTTTTCTGTAAAGCTGTTGCTATAGAACTATTTAGCTTTTCACTGCCAAAAACCTGCCACCAGTTTTTAATAACAAGGGTGGCTGTTTCCTGTGCTCCTTTAACCCCGCCAATATTCGGAATATCTCTTTTAGGTGCAGAAAAAATACAACCGCTAAGCAGAAACGCACAAAAAAATGGGGAAATTTTCAAACTCAATACCCTGTGTAAGTGTCAAAACATCGTAGAATTAAAACCATTGTAAAATTAACATATCATCCCAACAAAAAGTATTTAATGTTTGTAACTTTTTGTAACCTGAACTGTAATATGAATACAGACAAAACAACTCAATAGTTGATATCTGTTGCTCCTCTGACATAATCTTAAAAACTAA
>QZLD01000089.1 GCA_004796385.1 Gammaproteobacteria bacterium
TAAAGGCAAGAGAGTTAGGCATTAGTCCGGAAGAGCTTATCAAACAGGTTGCAACTGAGCATCAGTCTGACTTTAATGAATTTCTTATTGAGTTTGACAACTACCACAGCACCCACTCTCCTGAAAATAAAGCGTTTTCTGAAGATATCTACATAAAAAACCGAGAAGCGGGAAATATCTCTACCAGAAAAATAATGCAGGCATATGACCCTGAAGAGAGCATGTTCCTGCCGGACAGATACATAAAAGGCGAATGCCCTAAATGTGGTGCGCCCGATCAATACGGTGACGGCTGCGAGGTCTGCGGACACACCTACACCACCACCGACCTGAAAAACCCTTACTCTGTAATATCCGGAGCCACCCCGGTAGAGAAAGAGTCTGAACACTTCTTTTTTAAACTGCAGAATTTTGAGCCCATGCTTAAAGAGTGGACAAACAGCGGACATATTCACACCAGCGTTTCCAACAAACTTAATGAATGGTTTGAAGACGGGCTACGTGAATGGGATATAACCCGCGACGCCCCATATTTCGGCTTTGAAATCCCCGATGCCAAAGATAAGTTTTTTTATGTATGGCTTGATGCTCCCATCGGCTATATGGCGAGCTTTAAAAACTATTGCGAAAAAAACGGTATTGATTTCAATGAGTACTGGAGCAAAGATTCAGACGCTGAGCTGTACCACTTTATCGGCAAGGATATCATCTATTTTCACGCCCTCTTCTGGCCGGCAATGCTCGAAGGAGCCGGTTACAGAAAGCCTGATGAGATCTGCGCCCATGGCTTTTTAACTGTAGATGGTCAGAAAATGTCTAAATCCAGAGGGACATTCATTAAGGCAAGAACCTACCTTGACCACCTGCGCCCGGAATATCTGCGCTACTACTTTGCAGCAAAACTGGGTAGTACTATTGATGATCTTGACCTTAATCTGGAAGACTTCACCCAAAGAGTAAATACCGACATAGTTAATAAGCTGGTGAATATTGCCAGCCGCTGCGCCGGATTTATCACCAAGAAGTTCGACGGTATGCTCTCGCAGGATATTGATGCTCCGGAACTACTGGACACCTTCATTACTGCCAAACAGAGCATCTCCGGTCTTTTTGAGAAGAGAGAATTCTCCAAGGCGATTCGTGAAATCATGGCTCTGGCAGACAAGGCCAACCAATACATAGATGAGAAAAAACCGTGGACTCTGGCTAAAGAGGAAGGGCGCGAAAAAGAGGTTCAGGACTCCTGCTCCATGGGCATAAATCTTTTTAAGATTCTTATCACCTACCTGAAACCGGTGCTGCCTGAAATCGCAGCGAAATCGGAACAGTTCCTGAATATTGAAGAGCTGAATTTCAATAATATTGATCAACCACTAGCCAATCACAAAATCAACAAATTCAAGCCTCTTGTTACCAGAATTGATCCTGAGCAGGTTGCGAAAATGGTTGAGTCCTCGAAAGAGAATCTGGAAGCCAAAGCAAAAACTGCAAAAAAGGCAGATACCGTCCCTGCAAAAGACCCAATCGCTGCTGAAATAGAATTTGAAGATTTTGCCAGGGTAGATCTTAGGGTTGTAAAGATCGTCAAGGCTGAACACGTTGAAGGTGCTGACAAACTTCTGCAACTCACCCTCGACCTTGGCAACGAAACCAGAAACGTTTTTGCCGGAATCAAATCGGCATACAATCCTGAAGAACTGGTGGGCAAAATGACAGTAATGGTTGCCAACCTTAAACCCCGGAAAATGCGCTTCGGAATGTCCGAAGGAATGGTTCTGGCTGCAGGTCCCGGAGGAAAAGATCTATGGATTCTGCAACCTGATGCTGGCGCAAAACCAGGAATGCGGGTAAAATAGCCCCGCATTTTGTTGGTCTGCACTGAAAACCAACCTCTCTTGCAGCGTAACCACTTGTTTTAGATCTTGTTTTTTGGACAAACACACAAGACAACGCACCAAAACGAGTCAGTTTAAACCGCAAACAGGCAAGAGATATTCAGAACCTGAAAGACAAATCGGCGCAATAACTGCATTAAGTCTGACAAAGTAATCTGCAAATCTAAGAGGTATAGAGATGGGTCATTACGTTCTAATTCTGGTAGGTACAATACTTGTAAACAACTTCGTTCTGGTTCGCTTCCTTGGAATCTGCCCGTTCATGGGAGTCTCCAAAAAAGTAGAAACAGCCACAGGTATGGCATTCGCGACAACCTTTGTGTTAACGCTTTCAGCAATCCTTGCCTACCTTATGAATGAATTTATGCTGATTCCGCTTGGCATTGAATACCTGCAAACAATCGGTTTTATCCTGGTGATTGCTGTTGTCGTTGGCTTTACCGAAATGGTAATCCGCAAAACCAGCCCTGTCCTCTACCAGCTTCTGGGAATATTCCTGCCCCTTATTACAACAAACTGCGCCGTATTAGGTGTAGCCCTTCTGAATGTACAGGAAAAAAATAATTTTCTTGAATCAGCCCTATATGGACTTGGCGGTTCACTCGGTTTCTCTCTGGCACTGATCCTCTTTGCCGCAATGAGAGAAAGAATTGCTGCAGCCGACGTACCGAAACCATTTAAAGGACCAGCAATAGCCTTTGTTACTGCTGGTCTGATGTCTTTGGCATTTATGGGTTTTTCCGGTCTGGTTTAATAGATGAATTAATACATTTAAGGAGTCACAATGGATATTCTTATACCAATATTAGCCCTTGGAGTTTTGGCCGCACTTTTTGGTCTGCTTCTTGGCTTCTCATCAATAAAGTTTAAAGTTGAAGGTAACCCTGTTGCTGAAAAGGTAAGTGCCGCACTTCCGGGATCAAACTGCGGACAATGCGGTTTTGCAGGTTGTAATGCCTATGCTGAGGCAGTTGCTGAAGGCGAGTGTGACATCAACCTCTGCCCTCCGGGAGGCGAGGACTCAATGCGGGCCATTGCCGAAATAATGGAAGTAGAGCCGGTAGAGATGGCTGCAGATGATGCAGATCAGGGTGCTGATGCAAACACAATTCATGTTGCCAGAATCAATGAGAAACAGTGCATAGGTTGCAACCTCTGCCATAAAGCGTGCCCGGTAGATGCGATTATAGGCTGCCCGGGACAACTGCACGTTGTAATGATTGACGAGTGCATAAGCTGTAAGGCGTGTGTAAAACCATGCCCTATGGAGTGCATATCCATGACTCCGATCAAGATTCCAAATGCACCGGAGTGGCCATTACCAAGAAACCATGAAGGAGCTACAGTATGAGTATTGTTAGTCCGAATCTACATAAATTTCATGGTGGCGTTGCAGATCTGCCTCACAGAAAGGGGATCTCAAATTCAGCCTCTGTAAGAAAAGCAAAAGTACCACGTTTTATTGTAATACCCCTGCACCAGCATATCGGAAAACCGGCTATTCCTATGGTTGATGTTGGCGATAAGGTGCTTAAAGGTCAGAAGATAGGTCGCGCAGTCGAATTTATAAGCGCCCCGATACATGCTCCGACATCAGGTAAAGTTATTGCTATCGGTGACAGACCTGTACCCTCTCATGGTGGTGAGATGGGCGAATGTATCGTTATAGAAACAGACGGCCTTGATGAATGGATCAAACTTGATGAGCCACTGAAAGACTACAAATCCCTTGATCCTGCAACAATTCGTGAAAAAATCAGATTGGCAGGTATTGTTGGGCTTGGCGGCGCAACCTTCCCCAGCCATGTAAAGATCCCCGGAGCCAATGTTCCTGTAGAGCAACTTATTATCAATGCCGCAGAGTGCGAACCTTACATTACCTGCGATGACATGCTCATGCGCGATAAACCTAATGACATTATTAATGGCATTAAGGTAATGCTCCATGCCCTTAACGCCAAAGAGTGTCTGATTGGTGTAGAAGATAACAAACCGGAGGCAGTTCAGGCTCTTAGAAAAGCCCTTGAGAAAATTGATGGTACCGAGAACATTAAAGTTGTAGTAACGCCTACGGTATATCCAACAGGTGGTGAAAAGCAGTTAATTAAGATTGTTACCGGCAAAGAGGTTCCAAGCGGCGGGTTACCAATAAACATAGGTATGGTAGTTCACAACGTCGGTACTGCAGCTGCAATTTATGAAGCAATTGTCCTCGGCAAACCCATAATCTCCAGGCTGGTTACCGTTTCCGGAAAAGGTATTCAGGAACCATGCAATATTGAGGTTCTGCTAGGCACTCAGATAAAAGAGATTGTTGAGCAGTGTGGTGGTTATACAGATGACTTCGAATACCTGATAGCAGGCGGTCCAATGATGGGCAGCGCCCTACAGAACGATGAAGTGCCTCTGGTAAAAAGAATCAACTGTATCCTTGTAGGGGCCAAAGGTGAGTTTGCAGGCCCTCAGGATTCAATGCCTTGTGTAAGATGCGGTTCATGCGCCAACGCCTGTCCTTCCAGCCTGTTACCACAACAACTATACTGGTTCGCAAGAAGCGGAGAGTTTGACAAGTGCCAGGGACACAACCTGTTCGATTGTATCGAATGTGGCTGCTGTGCCTTTGTCTGCCCTAGTAAAATTCCACTGGTTCAGTGTATCGGCTATGCAAAAACTTCCGTAAGACTGGAACAGCATGAGCAATTTAAAGCAAATCGCTCCAAAACCAGAGGCGAAAGAAAACAGGCGCGTCTGGAAAAAGAGGCTGCTGAGAAGAAGGCCAAGAAAGAAGCTGCCAAAAAGGCTGCTGCTGCCAAGGCTGCTGATGCACCTAAAACCGAAAAGCCATCAAAGGATGAGGCAATAAAAGCAGCCGTAGAGTTTGCTAAGCAAAAGAGAAACAGCGGAGCAGATTCTACAGCCACGCAAGCCCCTGTCGCCCCCAAAGAACCAACCGCACCAGCCGTAACTGAAGCTATGGCAAAGGCAAGAAGCACTCTCAACCAGACTGCAATTACAGCAAAGCCTGCAACTGCAACTGCTGAGAAAACTTCGGACGCTGTTGCCACTGCAATGGCAAATGCCAAAAAGGTTTTGGGAAAGTAAACGAACTAACAGACAAGGTCAAAAACTATGCCTTTTAAAATGATAGTAGCACCTCACCTAAGAGGTTCAAACACAACATCCAAGTTCATGTTCAACGTGATTCTTGCCATGATTCCGGCAATACTCGTTGCGACATTCTTTTTCGGCTGGGGCGTATTAACCAACATAATCATCAGCTGCATAGCCGGTGTTATAGTTGAAACCATCGCGCTAAAGCTGCGAAAGCACTCATTAAAGAA
>QZLD01000338.1 GCA_004796385.1 Gammaproteobacteria bacterium
GTTTATGAAGGTGAGGATTTCCGCTCAAAGACCTATCACGATATATTTTGTGAGCTCGATAGTGGCATGGATATGCGCTATGACCGGGTACCTGATCACAAGTTTCATGGTGATGATACGGCAGATGATACTGATAAGGTTATTGTTGGGATGGAGACCTATTATTCTATAGCTGAAATTTATAGCACTGCAGTAGGTATCGATAAATCAACTGTTGGAGCTCTTGAAACAAAAGCTAATCCAGGGCCTAATATTCCGAAGATAATGAAGGATCCTGTTGCAGGTCCAATCTGGTATGCAATGGAAACCGATATGGAGCAGTTTACCTCTGGTGATGTTGAGAATGAGACAGTAACATCTTCATCGGGTATGGTTACTATGACGCAGGCGGAGATACATAACGCCTGGAGAGGAGCCCATGCTGATGAAACTGGAAGAGAGTTATCAACGCAAGAAACCTTAGCCTTGGGGGAAAATAATAATCCTGAAGCGAGGAGATTCTACGAGACGATCCTGCATAATCCAGGCTTCCTAAAAGGTGAAGTTGATGACGATATAATTGATTACATGAAGGATGAAAATGGAAGGTTTATTGTTAGCAGAATCACATCCCTTAACCTCCACTATAGCGCCATCCGTCATATACTAAGACTTCTACTAAATAATCCGAATGATAATTGGGATGGAGTGTGTGTTGGGGAAGATGAGACAGCTGTTCTTGCTATCCTTATTGGCCAATCAGATAAAGACTTCTATAAAGTTGTTAAAGATATTGGTATGCCAGTATTTGATAACTCAATTCAGGGAGATAACTGGGACTTCTTCCTCTATCTTTGTACTAAAAAATGCCCTAAAGATGATAATCTTGGTGCCAAAAAGATAACAGCAGACAAAAATGATGATGCAGCAAGAAAGCTAACAAAAATTGGCTCATGGGCGACTATCGTAACTAACCCTGTCAGTTATAATTGCGCAACCAAAGAGAATTGGGTTGGAATTATCAAGGCTCTTCTTTCAGGCAGCTGTGGAGATGAAGACGAAACAGCAATTATTTGGATCGTGGATAAAATGATTAGGGCTGGAGATGCCTATTACCTCGCTAGCCAGATAGACGAAGATGAAATGGATAGCGGTGTTGATGGCGATGAGTGGGATACCGTTTCATCGATGATGAATAAGTATTGGTAGGAGATTGTGTTTAAAAGAGAGTTTTTAATCTCTTTTATGAGAGGGGCTGTGTTTTTTATTTGAAGCAGCAGGATTTATTTTTAATGGAAGTTATTATCAGACTTTCATTTTTTGTTCTATAATCATATTATTATGCACTTTGGAAGTGTTGATTTTAATAGTACTGGATAGCTGGATGCGTTTTAAACTGATAATTACCATAATGATAATAGTAATTGGGTATTTCCAATACCGTATCTGGATTGGTGATGGCAGTTATGAGGAAGTTTATCAACTACAGAAAAAAATAGAAAAACAAAAGCTGGAAAATGCCTCTCTTAAAGAGAGAAATCAGCGCCTTTATGCTGAAGTAGTAGATCTTAAAAACGGACTTGCAGCAGTGGAAGAGAGGGCAAGAACTGAGCTGGGGATGGTCAAACAGGGAGAGACCTTTTACCAAATAATCGGAGAAGAAAAAGATTAATGGAGCAGGATAAAAAATTCTGGTTTGTAGTTCCTGCGGCAGGTGTTGGTAAAAGAATGGAGGCGGATCGCCCCAAGCAATATCTGGATATTGGCGGTATGACCGTAATCGAAAGAACCCTTATAACTATGCTTGATAATTACGCTATCAGTGGTGGCGTTGTTGTTGTCAGTAAATACGATGAATATTGGCGCGATCTTGGTTTTACCCATAATAAAACGCTGCTTGTTGCAGATGGTGGTAAAGAACGTTCCGATTCAGTTCTGAATGGTTTGAATAAATTGCAGACAATTGCTGATCCGCAAGATTGGGTTATGGTGCATGATGCCGCCCGGCCATTAGTGGATGCTGGAGATATTCTACGATTGGCTCTGGAAGGGGCTGGCAGTGATAATGGTGCTATCCTTGGATGCAAGGTAAGAGATACCATAAAACTATGCGATGAAAATGGTTATATTGAAAAGACGGTTCCCAGAGAAAACCTATGGCATGCACTAACGCCACAGATGTTTCGCATGGATCTTTTGCAAGAGGCGATAGAGTCAGCTCACGATTCAGGCAGAGCGATAACAGATGATGCTTCCGCGATGGAGCTTGCCGGGTATAAGCCGCAGATGATAGAGAGCAATCCTAATAACATAAAAATAACTACAGCAGCAGATTTAGAATTTGTAAAACAGATGATGCAGAGGTAATTCGTGAGAATAGGTCAGGGCATAGATGCTCACAGATTTTGTGATGGTTCAGAGATTATTCTGGGTGGGGTAAGGATTCCTCACAAGCAGGCTCTTGAAGCTTATTCAGATGGAGATGTACTGTTGCACGCAATTTGCGATGCAATACTCGGAGCGCTTGCTCTTGGTGATATTGGTAAGCACTTTCCTGATAATGATCCGGCCTACAAGGCAGTAGATAGCCGTATTCTTCTACGGAAAGTCTTTGCAATAATTGAAGAAAAGGGGTGGATTATTGGGAATCTGGACTCTACAATAGTGGCGCAATCTCCGAAGATGGCTCCATATATTGAACAGATGCGACAGAATATATCTTCTGATTTGAAAGCAGACATCGACAAAATAAGTGTTAAAGCCACAACAACAGAGAGGATGGGGTTTGCAGGAAGGAAAGAAGGCATAGCAGCACTTGCTGTTGTAATATTGCGTAATGCTTAAGGTATTACGGAAGATGTCGGGCAGAATCATTTATTAATAGAAAAAGATTGGTAAGGTAGATTAAGATGAAAGGTATGGCTAGGGCTTTTTGGGGAGTGATATTATCAATTGCTACACTTTTTTTATATTCCTGCGATAGTCAACCGACAAAGCCTGATATCCATATAAAGGACACAGTTATAGATATTGGCAAAGGTGATGACAGAGTAGATGATGTTTATGCAATAGTAACCGCTCTCGAAAATAAAGATTTTAACACCGTTTATTACAAGGTTTATGAGCTTTCCAAAAGCAAAAAGGATGATGACCTTTATCTCTTAGCAACCCTTTACCGAGGAGGAATAGGGGTTCTGGTAAATTACAATAAAGCCCAGAAAATCTATACCGATCTTGCCACTAAAGGGCATAAGAAGGCTATGCAAGCACTTGCCGGGATGTACTATAAAGGACAAGGAACCAAACAAGATTATAAGAAAGCTATGCAATGGTATCAGAAGGCATCCAATGCAGGTTATTCTGTGGCAGATTTTAATCTCGGAGTAATGTATATGTTGGCGCAGGGGGAGGGAGTCAATCATAAAAAAGCAATGGAATCTTTTCTGAAGGCTGCAAATGCAGGAATTGCAATGGCTCAATATCATGCAGGTTCCATGTATTTGCGTGGAGTGGGCGCAGATATGAATTTTAATAAAGCGGTTAAATGGTTAAAGCTGGCTAGGGGCAATGGGTCTGAGAGAGCAAAAATGCTATTGAAAAAGTATGGGCAGTAAAATTAGTTGCGAGTAATGGGCACGGCGTGCCGTGCCCTTAGTCTTTATAACGAGTTGAAGTTCTTACAAACAATTCCTCAA
>QZLD01000138.1 GCA_004796385.1 Gammaproteobacteria bacterium
CGGGTCGCCCCACTGGAACCTAAATCCAGCGCGTCTGCCAATTCCGCCACTTTCGCAATAATTCGAATTATCAACACGGCAAGAGAGCTTGTCGGGTTAATAATGCGGCACACGCAGGTGCCGCCATTGGTCTTTGACCAATGTGAGTCCGGACAAATCAAGCATATCTAAATTGATGCGCCAGATTTAACCGGACGTAAATGTAATAGTTCAGGATGAACTATTGCATTGTAAAGTTATTAGTTACCCGAGAGGATTGGGGTGGACGATGGGGCTTGAACCCACGACAACTGGAATCACAATCCAGGGCTCTACCAACTGAGCTACGCCCACCATAATCGGTACTTTCTACAGTACTTGTAACAGTGTTCAGTACTTGAAACAGCGTCCAACCTATTCTGCCAGATTTTGGCCAGTTCTGGCGCGCCCGACAGGACTCGAACCTGTAACCTACGGCTTAGAAGGCCGTTGCTCTATCCAGTTGAGCTACGGGCACATGACCTGTTAAAGCAATACTTTACCGAAGTATTTTTAAATAACTGTGCGGAAGTTCTGCTTTAGAGTGCGTCGAACTTATCCTAATTGGTCGGGGTGGAGGGATTCGAACCCCCGACCACCTGCTCCCAAAGCAGATGCGCTACCAGGCTGCGCTACACCCCGAATACCAAGCGGATAGTTCTCCGTTGATCAAGAGGACGCAATGATACTTTCGTAATCCTGATCAGTCAATAAGCAAATTAAGTTTTTTTGACAGGATCGCCATTATGGTTAATTAATGGCGATGCAAAGTTATTGATAGCGCCAGGTGGTGCCTGCTGCGCTGTCTTCAATAACTACACCCATCTTCTGTAGTTGGTCTCTGATGCTATCGGCAAGCCCCCAATCTTTGTCTTTTCTGGCCTGATTACGTTGCTCGATAAGTTTCTCTATTTTGTCACTGCTTTGACTCTGCTCTTCGCTGACAAAGTACTCTTCTATTTTGCCCTCAAAGAAGCCGATGATATTACCCAGTTTTATTAATGCAGAAGATAGCTCGCATACACCTTCTCCATTCTGACTTTTTCTGCGATTTATCTCGGTAGCCATTTCATGCAGCACAGATATGGCTCCCGGGGTATTGAAGTCGTCATCCATCGCATCAAAAAACTTTTTCTTGTATGCCTGAACGGTTTCATTGTTGCAGTTAAGAATGTTCTCATCGTGGTTTTCTGTTCCGCGCAGTGCCAGGTAGAGTCCCGATAGGGATTTTTTTGCCTGATGCAAATTATCAACACTGTAATTAAGAGGCGAACGATAACCGCTGGAGAGCAGGAAGAAACGCACCTCTTCTGCCTTGAATTCTTCGAATATCTCGCGGATGGTAAAGAAGTTGCCTAATGACTTGGACATCTTTTCCTGATTGACACGGATGTGCCCATTATGTATCCAGTATTTTACAAATGGCTTTCCGGTTACGGTTTCCGATATGGCTATCTCATTTTCGTGATGAGGGAATTGCAGGTCGAGCCCGCCGCCATGTATGTCAAACTGATCACCAAGTTTGTCGCGTGCCATTGCTGAGCACTCTATATGCCACCCCGGGCGGCCTGCACCCCATGGTGATTCCCAGCTCGGCTCTCCCTCTTTCGACATCTTCCACAGAACAAAATCGAATGGCGATTTTTTGTCATCTTCGACAGCGATGCGCTTTCCGGCTTGCAAGTCTTCGAGCTTTTTACCCGAGAGCTTGCCGTAGCCGTCAAAGGCAGTTACATTGCAGTAAACATCTCCGCTTTCGCCTTGATAAGCCATCCCTTTTCCAATTAATTCACCGATCATCTGAATAATAAGGTTTACCGATTCAGTCGCCTTTGGCTCAAAGTCCGGTTGCAGAACTCCAAGTGCAGCGGCATCTTCGTGCATTGCCTTGGTAAAACGCTCTGTCAGCTCGGTTGTGGTTTCGTCATTTTCAAGGGCGCGTGCGATTATCTTATCGTCAATATCGGTGATATTTCTGACATAGGTAACCTTATTGCCTCTGGAGCGTAGATAGCGAACCACCATGTCAAACACAACCATGGCTCTGGCGTGACCAAGGTGGCAGTAGTCATAAACAGTCATGCCACAGACGTAAATCCTGATGTTTTCCGGATCAATAGGGGTAAATTTTTCTTTTTGACCTGTGAGGCTGTTGTAGATATGGAGCATGATTCTATTTCCAGGGTTGCGGTTGAAAAAGGTGCTATTCAAAAGTGGTAGGTTATCTGCATCAGAATGTTCGTTCAAGCGCAAAATCGCAGATTTGCAGAAGGATTTTATTGTATTGATTTGATGACATTTTGGCGAGGCACTTTTTTGCAGCACTGATTTCGGTTTTTGCCATTGCTATGGTCTTCTCAATAGCGCCGCTGGAGTTTACTGCCTCAATTACGGCGGTTACTTCAATGCTACTGCTTTCTTCAAGGGCTTTTTCGATTATATCTGCGTATTGTTTTCCTGCTGCCATTGCATGAATAAGAGGCATAGTCGGCTTGCCTTCTGCAAGGTCATCGCCAACACTTTTACCCATATCACTATTGCTGGAATTGTAATCAAGAACATCATCTATCAGCTGAAAAGCGATGCCGAGATGGGTTCCGAACCGGGAATAGTTGTCTACGGTTTTTTCATCGGTTCCGGCGATTATTGCCCCAAGGGACGCCGCAGCCTGAAACAGCCTTGCAGTTTTATTGGCGATTATCTGCAAACATTCATCTTTACTGATTTTTATATTGCGGATATTGATAAGTTGTTGCACCTCACCTTCAGATATCTGGTTAGTAGCATCGGCAAGAATTTCCATAACTCTGAGGTTGCCTATGGAGACCATCATCTGGAACGAGCGCGAGTATAAAAAATCGCCAACCAGCACTGCGGCCTGATCTCCCCATAAACTATTTGCCGTTGCCATGCCGCGCCTTAGCTCGGAAAGGTCTACAACATCATCATGAAGAAGGGTGGCTGTGTGTATCAGTTCTACTATCGCAGCCAGACGCACGTGATGGCTGCCCTCATAGCCACATGCGTTTGCCACCAGCAGTAGCAGCAATGGGCGTAGCCTTTTGCCGCCGGCGCTGATTATGTGCGATGAAATAGTATTTACCAGCTCAATATCGGAGTTAAGATTGTCGGTGATCTCGCTATTAAGGGCATCAATGTCGTCTTTCAGGACAGCTGTAATGTCGTTCAGTATCAATTTTGGGCTCATTATTCTTTTTGGTGCGCGTAATTTAGCATTGATAAAGGATATTAGAAACCTCCTGTATGCCTGAAAACATCCTTTTATCCTGAAAATAGGTATATAAATTGGTTGAATCAGCATTTTATTGCGGAAAAATCCGGAAAATAGTCAATACTTACTCTTATAGGTATTGGTATTAAACACCGGAGTAACGCTTGCTATTAATAAGAAGAACAATAGTTGCGATTTTATTGCTGATGACGGCAGGGCTATGCTTTGCATCTTTTGAAAAGCAGCCTGATGATGCAGTAAAGATTCTTATAGATATTTCCGGCAGTATGAAGAAAAACGATCCGCATAATCTTAGGGCTCCGGCTATGCGAATGCTGGTTAATTTACTGCCAAAAGAGAGCAAGGCGGGTGTCTGGACTTTTGCAAAATACTCAAATCAGTTGGCAAAGTATCAAAAGGTGAGCGGTTGGTGGCAAAAATATGCCACCAAAAAATCTTATAGAATTTCATCTCCGGGGCAATTTACAGATATCGCCCTTGTTCTTGAAGATGCAATGCAAAACTGGCAAATCCCTGACGAAAATGAAAAAAGAAGTTTGATTCTGCTTACCGACGGTGTGGTCGATGTCTCTAAAGATCCGCAGGAGAGTGCGGAATCACGCCAAAAGATAATAGATGACATTATTCCGCGCCTGCAAAAGGCGAGGATAAAGGTGCACACTATCGCTCTTTCTGTAAATGCAGACTCGGATCTAATGAAGAAGCTATCCATTGAAACCGACGGGGTTTATAAGATGGCATCTACGGCTGATGAGCTGCAGCGCATATTTTTGCACCTGTTTGAACGTTCAGTTAAAAGAGAGACCCTGCCTTTAAAGGGTAATAAGTTCAGTGTGGATGCCAGTATTGATGAGATGACTGTTTTGGTTTTCAAAAAAACACCGCAAAACACAACAGAGATTCTCTCCCCTTCTAAAAGCAAGTACTCCAAAAACAGCAAAGATGACTCTATAACCTGGTATAGCGAGGCAGGTTACGATCTGATAACCGTAAAAAAACCACAAAAGGGCGAGTGGCAGATTGTGGCGGATGTCGACCCCGATAATCGCGTAATGATAGTTACCGATTTAAAGCTCCGTACCAGCAGAATGCCGAATAATGTTATTGCAGGAGAGTCTTTTAACCACTACATATCCCTTACGGAAAAAGACAAGGTAATAGACAGGGGGGATTTTCATAAATTTATCACAGTAAATCTGGAGCAGACGCCACCAAAAGGGCAAAAACTGGACTGGATTGTTGAAGATCACGGTCTTGCTGCCGATGAGCAGGGCGGTGACGGAATCTACTCGTTTACATTCTCAAAAACGCTCGCTGAGCCGGGCACGCATGAAATAATCACCTATATTGATGGCAGTACATTTCAAAGGCAGGATAAGCAGCAGGTGACTGTGCATGAAACTCCTTTATCTATCGAATCGAAAAAAATTGATGACAGCGAAAAGCAGACGCATGGCTATAAAGTTTTTGTGCGAATTACACAAAACTGGATAGATCTGACAACCATTAAAATGGTTGGAGAGTTGATTCAGCCGGATGGACTTTCTGAAGTGGTGAATCTTAAGAAGGAAAAAGATGCCTGGACTATAGCTGTTCCTGATATGGAATACGATAGAAGATATACTTTGAAAATTCAGGTGATTGGTCAAACCAATACCAAAAGAGAGATCAAGATCAGAGCGCCGCTGCTTGATCTTGTGGTAAAAAAACCGAAAGAAGAGGAAACGCAGAAGGTTGAAGAGCC
>QZLD01000066.1 GCA_004796385.1 Gammaproteobacteria bacterium
CTTTTGTATATTTCTCAAATTCATAACGAATTCTGACTTTTCTCATAAAATAACCATATTGCGACACAGCCTGGCAGGCGGAAATCAATAACCCACTGAATTAAAATGGCTTTTCACAAGCCGGGCAGTAGTGTTTTTGAAAACGACATCTCACAAAAGCACACTTATTGTGCAGATGCGGATATTGCACTGGTAGTCTACCAACGTTATATTAGCTGGCCCAGTCAGTACATATGAAAATGGATAAAAGAACGATAGTATTTAAGGAATATTTGGGTTGAAGTAATGGTTCTTGAAAATGAAGACATAATTGATCTGTTCAACCCGTTAATAAGGGATCTGAAGATCCATATAGTTAAAAAGCTCGGCACACCGGATCAGATGGAAGATGTTTTGCACGAGACATACTTACGCCTTGTTAAAGTGGCATCTCACATTGAAGAACAGAGTTTCAGCGGCCTTGCATTTACCATTGCCGGAAATATTGCCATAGATTTCAGAAGAAAAGCATCTGTACGCAGTAAATACATAGTGGCTGAATATCCCGAAGATAACCATAAAAGTGAACAGTTAACTCCGGAACAGATTGAAATAAGTAACCAAAAACTTGAGCGAATAAATGCGGCAATTGCAAGAATTCCTGAGAAGTATCAGGAAATTATCAGGTTGCGATTGGTTCATGATCTTAACCAGCGGGAGATAGCCGAAAAGCTTAAAATATCTTACACAAGTACCAGAAAACGTATGCAGCGGGCTATTGAGCATTTGCGATCTTATCTGGTTGATGATGAGTAAATGACAGGAACTAAATATATGATTTTTTCAATAAACAACAAAATATTGTCACGTTCAACAGGAATGAAACGTATTTATTGTAGATAGCTGTTAGAGTAAAGAACTAGAGAAAAAAGTGTGGATAATATCAGTCAGGACAATCAGGAAATAGCACAACAGGCATCTGCCTGGTTTGCTCTATTTGATTCGGGAGAAGTCTCTGCCGAGCAGTATCTGGAATTTGAGCTGTGGAGAGGGCAAAGTGAACAGCATGCTATTGCGTATGCAGATATTGAGTTGATGTGGGAAGAGTTGAAACACGCACGTTCATCTTTGCCTGTTCTTAACAAAGAGACAAATATCGTTCCGATTACTAAAAAACGCAAACCGATCCGGAAAATGATTGCGATGGCTGCATCAGTTATGTTTGTAGCCTTTTGTTTAAACCTCTACTGGAATAATCTGCTTGGTTATACGACAACTGCGTCCGGAGAAATCAGCGAGTTGAAGCTGGATGATAATTCCGTTGTAACGTTATCCAGCGAATCTGCGGCGAAGATAGCTTACGACAGTAGCCACAGAAATGTTTATCTTAAAGAGGGTGAGGCCTATTTTAAGGTTTCAGCCGATCCGGATAGGCCATTTACAGTTATTGTAAAAGATGTTTCAGTTACTGCTCTTGGCACGGAATTTAACATAAAAGTAAAAGCGGACTCTATTGAAGTGACAGGGGTGGTACATGATATATCCATAGTTACATCTAACCGCAAACCTGTAATTTTAACTCCGGGACAACAACTGATTTATGGTGACGGTGGAGCAACTGCTGTTTCTAGCGTTGATACAAAAGATACGACATTATGGCAACAGCATAAGATTGTTTTCCGAGACAAGCCTCTTGTCGAGGTTGTGGAAGAGCTTAATCGTTATTCATCGCAAACGATAAAGATAGTTGATAAATCACTTGAGCAAAAAAAGGTCAGCGGTCTTTTTTCTACCAACGCTACAGGTCAGGCAATAAAAGATATTGTTAAGATATTGAAAATTGAATCGACAGAAGTAACTCCGTATCTGCTTTTATTGCATTAAAACCGATAATCCATCTTTAAAGATACTCTTCTGGGGCTGCCTTTTATCATCTGCAACGGTGAACCAAGATAGGCGCTTGTGTAATACTTCTCATCAAACAGATTATGTATAAAGAGGGATATATCCACATCCTTTACCGGGCGATAATAGAATCCCAAATCCGTTCTCAGGTTTGAAGATAGAGGATAATAGTTGTAATCATCAAAATATCTTTTTCCGATGTATTGGAGCCCCAGCCCAACTCTGAATTCAGGCAATACTTTGTAAGTTGTCCATAGATGAGCTGTATTTTCGGGAGTCATTCGCGGTTCTGCAACCGAGGTGACATTTATTGGGGTTACCGCCGAAAAAATATGGTTGTATCCGAACAGGATATCCCAGTCTGAATTGATTTTTCCGAGTATATCCAGATTTATCCCTCTGGTTCTGGCGTCAGGAACATTGACATATGATGGGATCATATTGACATCATAAGAGATGGCTTCCAGATCCGATTGAGATACGGTGAACAGCGAGATACTTCCATCCAGATCTTTTTTCAAATTATGAAGATTCAGGGTAAGTTCCAGCTGTTTTACATGGTCTATCTTTTCTATATGCGTCTGCCCATCCGCTCCGATAAGGTCGCTTTCGGAAGGCTTGGCATCCACAATAAATGATTCGGAATAATTCATGCAAAGCTCTATTTGAGAGTTAAATCGATAACTTACTCCAAGATTTGGCAATAAATCCGATACGCTCCCCTCGATCTTGCTGTAACTGTCAATCTGCTCCAGAGTATTTTCTTCGTCACGATCTATCCAGTCCTTACGAATTCCTGCTCTTAATTCCAGCGAGTCATTTATATCGGTTACCGATAGCAGATGAATTCCAACCCGGCGCATATCGGTTTTCTGGCTTAAATACGGCACTAATTGCGGCTCTGATAGATTGCTATTACCGGCACGAAGAGAATAAATAATATAATTTGTAGCAGATTGGCTTTTCATGTCTCCTGTAGTCCTAGTGCTATCGATACCGAAACGTAATGATGAAGAGTAGCCCAGTATTTCAAGCTCTTTTTCAATATCCAGTTCGGCACCGAAATCGAGATACTCTTTATCAGTATTGTTGGTTAGCAGATAAACATCTCCCAGATC
>QZLD01000306.1 GCA_004796385.1 Gammaproteobacteria bacterium
ATGTGCGGAATGGACTTTCTGCCGCCTTTCGGTGTTTACGGAACACGCACTATTACGAAAGAAGAGATAGAAATGCACGGCCAGGAATATAAGAGATTATTATTGGCACTTCGTGATGGCAAATTAGATATTGATGCTGCACGATCACTTCCGCATATTAATTCAGATTTAGAAAACTTAATCACAACTTGAGGATAGTTAAGTGCACGGTCAGGATTTGTTTTTTCAGGCATTCGTATATCTTTCTGCAGCAGTAATCTCTGTACCTATAGCCAAACGTTTTGGGCTTGGATCTGTTCTCGGTTACTTAATTGCGGGTATTATAATTGGTCCTTTTGGCTTGCATCTGATTGGTGAGGAAGGTCAGGATGTTATGCACTTTGCCGAATTTGGTGTAGTGATGATGCTTTTTCTTATTGGACTGGAACTTCAGCCGGCACTTTTATGGCGTCTTCGTGGTCCGATTATCGGCATGGGTGGATTACAGGTTGGTATTACAACGGCATTAATAACAGGGTTAGCGCTGTTTTTTGCACTGCCTTTCCAATCAGCTCTTGCAATTGGCATGACCCTTTCCCTTTCATCTACTGCAATAGTTCTGCAAACCCTTAATGAGAAGGGCTTAATGAAAACCGATGCGGGTCAGAGTGCCTTTTCCGTACTCCTGTTTCAGGATATTGCAGTAATTCCAATGCTTGCCCTTATGCCTATTCTGGCTGTAACAGCGGCAACAAAGGGTGTGACACAGGCTGCAAGTGAAGCAATAACAAAAGGGGACTCTCACGGCCATGCCACAACATGGATTGAAGGTCATCCCGGGTGGTTGCAGGCACTTATAGTTGTCGGAGTCATCGCTTTCATAGTTGTTGCCGGACTTTTTCTGATACGGCCATTTTTCCGCTATGTAGCTAAAACCAGATTAAGGGAGCTGTTCACCGCCATGTCTCTGCTGCTGGTTATAGGAATATCCCTTCTTATGTCGCAGGTTGGATTAAGCCCGGCTCTGGGAGCTTTTCTTGCCGGTGTGGTATTAGCTAACAGTGAATATCGCCACGAACTCGAAAGTGGTATTGAACCATTTAAAGGGCTTCTTCTGGGATTATTCTTCATTGCAGTCGGAGCCTCTGTTGATTTCGACTTAATCACATCTAAACCAGGCTTAATAGCCCTGCTTGTCGGAGGACTTATAGCTGTTAAGCTCATAGTTCTGCTAATTGTAGGCAGAGTATTCAAATTAAAAACGGATCAGAATATTCTTTTTGCCTTTTCTCTGGCTCAGGGAGGTGAATTTGCCTTTGTTCTCTTCTCATTTGCAGTTCAGAACCATGTAATTACCGACTCTGTAGCAAATCCGCTTATTGGTGCGGTCGCCATTTCAATGGCTCTTACCCCACTTATTCTGATTATTAATGAGAAACTGATTCAGCCCCGCTTCGGAACAACTGAAAAAGAGGAGCTGGAAGCAGATAGCATTGACGAAGAAAACCCGGTCATTATCGCCGGTTTCGGAAACTATGGCAGCATCATCGGGCGCTTTCTGAAGGCAAACAATGTTGGAATAACAGTTCTTGAGCATGATTCAGACAGGGTTGAACTTCTGCGCAAACTTGGTCTGAAGGTTTTCTATGGTGATGCTTCCCGCATTGATCTTCTGCATTCTGCCGGGGCAGAAAAAGCCAGTATTCTCATCCTTGCATTTGTCGACCATGAAAAAACCATTGAAACCGTCCGCATGGTTAAAAAGCACTACCCGCATCTTAAAATATTCACCTGTTCACCAGGGCGCACTGAAGTTTTTGATCTTCTGGATGAGGGGGTCGAGCATGTATATCGCGAGGCTTATGATACGTCGCTGCGGGTTGGTATTGACACACTGGTCAACCTTGGCTTCAGGTCATACCAGTCTCACCGTGCTGCAAAAAATTTCAGAAAGTATGATGAAGGTTTAACATATGATCTGCGCGATGTGCGCCATGACAAAAAAACTTTTATAAGTCAGGCTCGCCAGAGTATTGAAGATCTGGAGCAACTTATGCTTACAGAGCTGAGTGTTCCTGAGGAACATCCGGATACAGGGTGGGATACCATGCATGTGATGGAGGAGTTTGGAGGCAAAAAATAGCTATTAATACCTGTTTTGTTAAATTGCACCGAGAACCGACTCACTTTGTCATAAAGTTGTGATAACGAGAACTCTCGTGAGCAAGTGTGAGCCCAGAAAGTAAAACTAACGAGGTTAATCACATAGTTATGCGTTAAATTAATTTAAACAAGACTTTTAGTTACCACAAAATATCTCCTAAACAAACATAGAATTACCAGCCCAAAAACGCCGCAAAATAGAAGTTGAATTTAGCGGATGAGACATAACAAGTGACGGAAAAGCGTTACTCCTCCTCCACCACAATATGATCCAAAACCGGAATAATAATATAATTTCATATATCTAACTGATATGCTTCGTTCAAAAGATAGCAATTTTTTCATATTCACCTCTATAAGTTTTTTTATATTTTCTCTCATATTGGTGTCCGATTCTATTAGACCAGAACAAAATGTATTAATGCTCAATATGCACCGCATCTGAATCAGACAGCACTCGACTTTAGATTGATTTTAATAAATTCAAGAGCAGCCAAGACTTCGCCAAAATCAGGAAACTCTCCAAATACCAGATCCTTAAACACACCATTATAAGTTGATAGCAACTTATCTTTCCAGTTCTGATTCTGGTCAAATATTGGAGCCTCTGCTAACGGCTTTTTATAAGAATTACTTTCGAGAAATCCACCTTCTTCATCAGCTATACATTTTTCATAAAAGCCCTTAAATTCCATCCCTTGGATAAACTTGCGATATTCATCAATTCGCAAAATCATACAAATGTCATACATATGACGAATTCTGTTTCTTAATGTTTCAACTGCATTCTCGCCATAACTATCTTTTACAACAGCCAATATTTTTTCAACAAGAGTCCTTTCAACTGAAAAGAACATTCACGTAAAACCCATTCAGTTTAAATTCTTCCAACAAATCAGAGCGGCCGTGCTCTAATAAAAATTCAGCAACAATAGAATTCAGTTTTATTTGTTTGAAAGGCTCGGGGGTTGTAAAAGAATTAATCTCAAGCAATAGTTGAGGTGAAGCTTGTCCAAAATCCCCTTCATTTGTAGCACGAGGATATTTATAAACCGTTTTGCGATAACTAGAACCTTTTGATTCCTTCTCGTCCCCCTTCAAATACTCAAGACCGTTCGAAATCTCTTTTTCGACCTCCCCAAGATATTTCTTTACCTGATTACCACTATAACCATCCGAAATGAAGGCCAAATCTACATCTTCCGAAAATCGGTCAATAATTTTATACGCCTTCGAAAGGGAAGTGCCCCCTTTAAAAACCAC
>QZLD01000147.1 GCA_004796385.1 Gammaproteobacteria bacterium
AAATGCCATCTGACAGACATGGCTATACTGCGGGCAAAGGGTGAAATCCAGCTACGGTTATTGCGGCCTCTGCCGCCGGTTTGATTTTCGGCAATACAGGCGAGGTTTTTTGTTGAATCAGTGAACTGTGAGGATAGATAGCTATTGGTTGAGGCCGTCTGATTTAATGTGATGATCTCATCAAAGCTATTGTCTTTAAGATCGGCTTTAATGGTGTTTTCGTCGAGCATTTCCACATTATCGAGAAGTTTGTAGCCCTGCCCTTTTACAGATTCTATCTGCAGGCCCTTTTCGCGTAGTTGGCTGATTATTTTCCAGATTGCAGCCCTGCCTATTCCAAGTCGCTTGCCTATCTCTTCTCCTGAATAGCTGTTGCCATCGGATAGGATTTTTAATGTCTCTATCAGGTTTTCAATTGCCATATGGTAACTGCACACCTTGTTGGTAAATAATAAAAAATAGTGAATACATTTGCTTTACTCGAACACGCTAAATAGATCCCTGTCGCTCGTCTGCGGACATCCATGCCCGCAGACGGTTCTCAAAAGCAAATCTACTCACCCCTTAATGGTATTGAATTTTATTCGCAAAGAGCTGAGTCATCTGTTGTATAAAATTCTGTAAGTGCCTCTACAAGATAAAGGTGATCCATAACCCCTGCGCTTTCGCGAATACTGTGCATTGACCAGATGGGATTGCCGATATCGAGTGATTTTATACCCAGATTTGCAGCGGTTGCAGAGCCTATAGTGCTTCCGCAGGGCAAGTTGGCTCTGTGGATATAGCGCTGCCACGGAATTGCTGCTTTGTGGCAGATATTTATAAACGCTGCCTCGGTTTTTGCATCGGTAATATAACGTTTGTTGGCATTTATTTTTATTGCCACGCCCCGGTTAACGTGAATCGGGTGGTCGCTGTTATGTGCCTCTGCATAGGCTGGGTTGTAGGCGTGTGCCATATCGCAGCTTACGATTGTGCTTTTGGCAAAAAGTTGCTGCTTTGTTTCCGTATCTGCTGCGCCGGTGATTCTGGCGATCAGATCCTGCAGAAATGTACCATCGGCACCGGTTGTGGAGACGCTACCTATCTCTTCATGGTCGAACATTGCTGCAATACAGATATCATTACTTTGCTGTTCAGACGCTTTAATCAGGGATATAACCGAGGCGTGAACAGAGCCAAGGTTGTCTATGCGAGAGGTGGCAAAAAACTCTTTTTCTGTACCGTAGATCACACCTTTCTGGGTATCAAACAGATTGAGCTCCCACGAGATTATCTGCTCCGGTTGCAGCTGTAATTCCGCAGCAATATATTCCTGAAGTTTTGGCGACGTTGCCTGCGTTCCATCGGCAACTGCCAATATTGGCGGCATTTGCGCCTGTTTATCCATTATCAGCCCTTTTTCATTAACCTCGCGATTCATATGTATAGCCAAAGATGGAATTCGCACCAGCGCAGTCTGTGATCTGTAAAGTCCGGATGCCAAATCGCCATTGTCGTCTTTATAGATAACCCTGCCTGCAATACCTAGATCACGGTCATAAAAGGTTGGCAGAATCGGTCCGCCGTAAACCTCGGCTGAAAGGCGTGTAACGCCGGATGTGGTTTTTTCCGGAGAATGGGTAATTCTGATTGTGGGTGAATCCACATGGCTACCGATAATTCGCAACCGACAGTTTTCAATTGCGTTCAGATTGCCGCTGGTAAAGGCGATTATTGCAGCATCATCCCTTATTACAAAATATTTACTATGGGGTTGCAGTTGCCAACGCTCTGTTTCATGCAGCTGTGTAAAACCGTGATTCTGCAAAAGATTACTAACCGTTGCGGCAACGTGCCAGGGTGATGGTGAGTCATCTATAAAACCTAGCAGGTTTTCTACAAGCCTGCCGGCATCTTCAGTTTTGTTAGTTGCATCTGTCATGATTTGCTCTCTTTATGAGTTCTCTTCCAGAAAAGCGTCGGCATCTATAGCCGCCATACATCCGGTTGCAGCAGATATTACCGCCTGCTTGTAGTTTTGATCGGCAACATCTCCGGCGGCAAAAACCCCATCCACACTGGTTTTGGTGGCACCGCCTTTTACACCGGATTGCACTTTAATGTATCCATGTTCCATATCGAGCTGACCTTCAAATATCTCTGTATTTGGCGAATGTCCAATCGCGATAAATGCGCCCATACAGTCCAGCTCTTTAGTCTCATCTGTTTTTACATTTTTGATTCTGACTCCGGTGACACCACTGTCATCGCCAAGAACTTCATCAAGCACATGATCCCACTCTATCTTTACATTGCCGTTTTTAGACTTTTCGATAAGACGATCTGCAAGGATTTTTTCCGATCTGAATTTGTCACGCCTGTGAATAACGGTTACCTCTGAGGCAATATTGGAAAGATAGAGCGCCTCTTCCACCGCTGTGTTACCACCGCCGACTACCACTACTTTCTGCCCTCTGTAGAAGAAACCGTCACAGGTGGCACAGGCGGAAACTCCTCGCCCTTTAAAGTTCTCTTCCGATGGCAGTCCCAGATAACGTGCTGATGCTCCGGTGGCAATTACAAGGGCATCGCAGCTATATGCGCCCATCTCACCATCCAGCAGAAATGGTCTTTGGCTTAGGTCTGCCTTATTAATCTGATCGAAAATAACTTCTGTTTCAAAGCGCTCGGCGTGTTTCAGCATTCTGTCCATAAGCTCAGGCCCCTGCACTCCCTCAGGATCACCCGGCCAGTTATCCACCTCTGTTGTGGTGGTAAGTTGTCCACCCTGCTGCATTCCGGTAACCATAACAGGTGACAAATTTGCCCTTGCTCCATATACCGCAGCAGTATATCCGGCTGGCCCTGAACCAAGAATCAACAATTTGCAATGTTTTCTATCAGACATGATTTGTCTCCTGTTTAAGTAAAAGTTTAGGGATTATAAATAGTGTTGCTATAAAAATCGATAATACAATTAATGGCAACCCAACTGATCACCATGCTTATTCATAAATGTTACACTCACATTTGCTTTGTTCGAACACGCTAAATACATCCCTGTCGCTCGGCCGTGACCATCCTTGGTCACAGACGGTTCTCAAAAGCAAATCCGATTGCATCTTAAACCAATAAGTAAGTAGTTAAGTGGTTGCATTAGCGGTAGCAATAATAACAGATTTAATCTTGGTGCGGTTTCTGCTAAATTGTCTTGCAATTCTACACTTGCAGCAACAAGTGAAATAATATTACATTTTCAACCTATTTCAAAATCGGCAATACCTCAGGAAGAGAATAAATTGAGCGAAAACAATACAAAAAACCGACTAAAGTCATCACTTGGGATTGGTGTTAAAAAGGCCATGAGAGAGGGAGTCTTTATTATTCTGATGGCTGTCTCTATATATCTGTTGCTATCTCTTGTTACATTCAATATTAATGATCCGGGCTGGAATCACAGTAGTGGCAGCAGTAAGGTTCTTAACTCCGGCGGCTATTTCGGCGCTATGCTTGCCAATATTTTTCTTCTGCTTTTTGGTTATATATCCTATCTTTTTCCTCTAATCGTTGGCTATAGCGGCATTCTGGTTTACCGTTGGCGCAATCCCGAACAGACTATCAACTGGGGCGTTCTCGGGCTGCGCTGGATTGGTTTTTTATTAACTCTGGTTGCAGGAGCAGGAATAGCGGCTCTGCACCATAAAGTGGGCAATGGTGTTCTGCCAATGGATGATGCCGGTTGCAAACTCGGAAATACCGGTGGCGTAATAGGCTGTTTGGTATCTGTAAATCTTTCAGAAATTATCGGCTACCTTGGAGCAACTTTGCTGTTGCTGGCATTCTTTCTCGGTGGCACATCACTGTTTATCGGTATCTCATGGCTCTCTTTCGCTGACTTTATCGGCCATCTGGTTATTACAATAACCACTCTGCTGTTTAAGATTATTCGGGCAGTTGGCAGAAAGATTGGAGCATTGTTTATAAGTAAAAATAAACCAAAAGAAAAAGATAAAAACCCTGCTATAGAAAAACAGGAAAATAAAAAGGTTAAAAAAGAGAAAAAGAAAAAGGCACCGGAAATAAAATCTGACCTGCCACAGATTGAAGCCAGTGACAGAAGCCATAAAGAACGCCAGACCTCTCTGTTTGATCTGCCTTCCGGTGATAACCTGCCTCCGTTCTCTTTGCTTGATGGTGCGCCCGAGCAAGACAAAGGCTACTCTGATGAAAGTCTGGAGGCGATGTCACGTCTGGTTGAAATGAAACTGGCGGAATTCAGGGTTGAAGTTGAGGTTGTTGCGGTTCATCCGGGGCCTGTTGTTACCCGTTATGAACTGAAGCCGGCTGTGGGTGTTAAGGTGAATCAGATTACTAATCTGGCAAAAGATTTAGCCAGAGCGCTTTCGGCAATCAGCGTAAGAGTTGTGGATGTAATTCCCGGAAAAGATACGGTAGGTCTTGAAATTCCTAATGAAATCCGCCAGCTTATTGCCCTGAGTGAGATCACTGAATCCAAAGCATACGATAAATCTTCTTCTAACCTTACTATCGCGCTGGGTAAAGATATTTCCGGCCATCCGGTTGTTGCCGATATTGCCAAGATGCCTCATCTGCTGGTTGCAGGCACAACCGGTTCCGGTAAATCGGTTGGTGTAAATGCCATGATTGTAAGTCTGTTATATAAGAGCACGCCGGAACAGGTCAGAATGATTATGATCGACCCGAAAATGCTGGAACTCTCTGTTTATGATGGCATCCCTCATCTGCTAACCCCTGTAGTTACCGACATGAAAGAGGCAGCTCACTCCTTGCGCTGGAGTGTTGCCGAAATGGAGAGACGTTACCAGCTAATGGCTGCACTTGGTGTAAGAAACATCAGCGGTTTCAATAAAAAAGTAAAGGATGCCGAAAAAAACGGCAACCCGATAGCTGATCCGCTCTATAAGGCTCCAGTGCAGATAGTAAATGAAGATGGCTCTATAGATATGGAGCAGAGATATCTGGAAACTCTGCCTTTTATAGTCGTAATTATTGATGAATTTGCTGACATGATGATGATTGTCGGCAAGAAGGTGGAAGAGCTGATTGCCAGACTGGCTCAGAAAGCAAGGGCAGCCGGAATTCACTTGATTCTGGCAACCCAGAGGCCATCGGTAGATGTTATTACCGGACTGATTAAAGCCAATATTCCTACCCGAATTGCGTTTCAGGTCTCATCCAAAATCGACTCCAGAACCATTCTTGACCAGATGGGAGCTGAACAACTTCTTGGGCATGGCGACATGCTCTTTCTGCCTCCAGGTTCCGGTGTGCCTGAGCGTGTTCACGGAGCGTTTGTCTCCGATCAGGAAGTACACCGTGTCGTCAGCTATCTGAAAGAGAACTGTGATCCGCCGGAGTATGTACAAGGCATTACTGAAGAGCCGCCAGCGGACGCACCTCCTCTACCGGGAATTGATTCTGAAAACAGCGACGATACTGAAAGTGATCCGCTATATGATCAGGCTGTAAGTATCGTACTGGAAACCAGAAAGGCATCTGCATCCGGAATTCAGAGAAGATTGAAAATCGGCTATAACCGTGCCGCCAGACTTATCGAGCAGATGGAGGCAGTTGGAATTGTTGGTCCTCTTGAGAGCAATGGCTCAAGAGAGGTTATAGCTCCACCACCACCTGATATGGATTAAGAAAACGCTCATTTTATTAACTGAAGTTTGGTAGTTTTCTGGTTTATCTTTGACTCTTTGCAAAGACTGGTCAGGTACTTTTTCATCTCTTCATTAAATTCAGCACCGTCGTCTATTTTAAAGTGAACAGCAATATCTCTTCCCGATTCCTTTGCCTGATAAAGTGCAAAATCGGCAATATTTATGGCATTTTCCAAGGAGATAAAACCAGGATGTCGTGCACTGATCGGCAAATCAACAACCCCCATGGAGCAAGTTATTTTGAGTGTTTTATTATCAATAGGTATCTGCAACTCTCTGATCTTTTGCAGTATTTTTTGCGATAATATATTTAAATAATATGGTTTTGTATTTTTTAGGATAATCAGAAATTCTTCCCCACCCCATCTTACAATAATATCATCGGCGCGAATCTGGTTTTTTAATGCCGATGAAAAATGCTTTAGCACAACATCTCCGGCTTTATGTCCATAGGTATCATTTACCTTCTTAAAGAAATCTATATCTACCAGACACACTCCATAAATATCCTCTTTCAGACTTTTAGACCTAATATCTGGTTTATTGAGCACGCGTTGCTTCGCGCTAATAAAATTATTCGTTTCCCCAATCACATAATCATCGATATAACGTCTATTATAAAGCTCTGTTAACGGGTCATGCACTGTCAGAAGCTTTAACTTTTCATTACTCTGCTGCAACAATAAAGTTCGTTCTTTTATAATATCTTCCAGATGCTCAAATGCCATTGCATTCTGGATTGTAATCGCTGCTTGTGACATCAGAATCTTCAGGGTATCAATACGCTGCTCGGTAAATACATTGGATGCCACATTATTTTCAAGATAGAGCACACCGGTGGTTTGATTCATATGTCTCATTGGAATACAGAGCAGCGATTTTGGTGCGCTTGACTTTATATAGTCATCACCTACAAACAACTCATCATCATTCTCATCCGGCAATACCACACTCTTACCTGTGCGATACACATAATTCACTATGCCTTTTGACAAATGTTCGCAGTTATTAAAATCCACAGATTCAAGTACAGTTAGCTGATCATCTCTGATATTGGAGCTTGCCTCAATCAATAACTTGTCTTTTCTTTGAATTAGAACAAAAACTTTTTCCGCTCCGGCATTCTCCATAATTATTTTGGTCATTGTTTTTAGCAGTTTTTCCAGATCCATCTCACCTGAAATTGCCTGAGAAGCCCTGATAACAGACTCTGTATCAAGATATTCAGTTGCAGAGGTACTCACTGTGGCAGTTACAGTATTTGATATAGAATACGCCTTATGATTTTGTATCTCCGAAACATCCGGAAAACGACTTTCCATCTGCTGTAACTTTGCAGTTGCACCCCATTTTCTATAAAGGTAGAAAGCATCTGATATATATATTTTTCCAAAGCGCTCTTTTTTCAGTTCAAACCAAAATTTTGCAGCAAGCTCATGAGCTAGAGCTTCTTCTTGTAAATATTTATTTTCACGAGCTAACCTAATAGCTGACTCGTAATAGTTTTCAGCCTTTAAATCTTGGTTTAGAACTCTGGCAATCTCTGCTTCAACCAGTTCGTATTTGTGTAAATAGTTCATTGGAGCATGAAATGCCCATTTCTTCATTTTTTTCTGGTTTGTCTTTACTCTCTTTAAGTATTTTGTTCTAACTATTCTACTTTTTGATGGGAAAAGACTTAATCTAATAAGAGAATCATAAAAATAGTATATTGGGATAAAAGATGATGATATAACCGAATGAAGATATAATTCTGCTTTTGCATTATATTCAATAGCATCATCACTATTATCAAAAACATAATTTAAAATCATTGAGTGCAGATAAAGGAAAAAAAGACCGTTTTCATCATTAGCTTTTTGGTGCACCTCTAACATATTATCTGCATCATATGCATCACCGACTAGTTTACATGGATTATCAGACTTACCCGATAAATTTAGCACAGTCTGATGATGTAAACGTTGGTAAATATGGATAGTATTATGATTTAGTTTATAAATTGCTTCGCTATATTTTGACATTTCAGTCTCTACGTCTTCTAAACAAGCTCCAGAAATGTAAAGGTTGCTTGAATAAATAAACGCAGAAAGAGCAGCAAACTCCAAATCACCTGTATCCAGGCCAACTTTATAACCCTCTAATAATTGTGGCAATGTGCCTATTACTGATTTTTTCCAATGATTAATAAAATAATGGGTAACAAATAATGTTCTTGAAGCGGCAATTTTTGCATTGAATTTGTCAACTAATTTTAGTGCAAGCTGACCAAATTCATACCCCGATTCGATATCACCAAGAACACCACAATGAAATAATCCAAAACCTGCAAAAGCATACGATGAGCTAGAATTATTACCATGAATTATTCTATATTTAATTGACATTAAGACTATTAATGGAAATAGTTTAGGAGCGCTATAATAGGCTAAAGACGCTATAACTGCATTTATATCTATTATGGAAAGTATTCTTCTATCCTCAATTATTGGCATATCCACAAGATCTTTAATAGATACTCCAAACATTCTTCTTTTTATAGATAATAATTCAAATATAAGTCTTATCTTATAAGGTTTTTCCGGCAATCCAGCCCCTAACTTTTCAAGTGCTAACAGCCCCACTCTAACACCTTGAAGAGGTTGATTTTGCGATGCATAGCCAAGAATCATTGCCTTATATACAATTGTTTTATCAAGTTCAACCTGAGCATTTGAAATCACCTCATCAGCATACTCGTGCATATCTTGATAATTTGCAGATAATTGAGCGGCCACAGTAGCTTTTTGAAATATCTCTAATGTAAAATCATATCTCTTTATCCAATAATCTTTTTCTAATAGAGATATTCCATTTTTAAAATATCCTAAAGAGGATTTGTATGCGTTTGACTTAAGGGCTTTATTTCCAGCAGCTAAATTAAGCTCTATAAGTTGCTTTTTTTCAATATTTTCATTTACATGATCCAGTCCAGCATTTAATTGATTCACCACATAAAAAATCTTATCTTCTAAATCTTCTTTAGATAGTTTTTCTAATTCTAACCTCCCAATTCTATAATGCTGCCATGCTTTATCTTTGTCAGGAATCAATGAATATGCTGCCTCAAGTACCCGGTCATGTGTAAATCTATAAATATTATCAACTTTATTTAGCATCCCCTCTTTAATAATTTCACTGAGCGCAGGTATTATCTCACCTTCATCTTTTTCGCTAATTGTCTTAAGTGTTTCAAGATCAAAAAAGTTTCCTATACAAGAACCATATATCAATAATTCTTTTGCGCTGTCAGATAGCTCTGCAATCCTATTTGCCATAAGATCAACAACATTATCGGTCATTTCAGTATTTTCGATTTTTTCAATAAACCATTTCCAACCACTATCGATAGAAAAATCTATTAACCCTTCTCTATGCAAAGACCGAAGAAACTCATTTATAAAAAATGGATTACCTCCAGTTTTTAGTACTATTAATTTTGCAAGTGGAGATACTTCTTCTTGTGGGTGATTTAATGTATCCGATAATAACTGACTCACAACCTTCTCTTGAAGAGGCTCTAAAAAAATTGAATTAACAATTGCCTTTGAACTATCTATCTCCTCCTTAACCAATGAAAAAGGGTGTGAATCGTTAATTTCATTATGGCGATATGAACCGATAATCAACATATGTTGAATTTCCTGATTCATAACAAATATCTTCAGCAGGTGTAAACTGGCAAGGTCAGCCCATTGCAGATCATCAAGAAAGATCACAAGCGGTTGTTCCGCAGAAGCAAGAGTCTCAAAAAACTTAAGCAGAACCAGATTAAATCTGTTCTGTGTCTCCAGAACTTCCAACTCAGGAACCTCTTGTTGTTCTCCCAAAATCAGTTCAAATGACGGGATTAAATCGGTAATGATTTTAGCGTTTACTCCAATTCCGGATATAATACGATGCTTCCAGTCGGCAATAATTGCATTGTCTTCCGCCAATATCTGCTTGGCAATCTGAGTAAATGCCTGAATAAAACCGCTATACGGAACATCCTTCTTTAACCGTTCAAACTTACCGGAAATATAATGTCCATTATGTTTCGCAATAGGCTTCTGAATCTCATTTATCAAAAATGACTTGCCGATTCCTGAGTACCCGGAAACCAGCATAAGCTCAGAACCACTAATATGGATACGCTCGAACGCAGATATCAAAATATCCGTTTCATGTTGACGACCATATAATTTTTGCGGTATCTGAAATTTATCTGACAGATCATTAACCCCCAGCTTAAATTGCTTTACTGTTCCTGTTTCCGTTAACTCCTGCAGACAATAATCAAGGTCATGCTTAATACCCAATGCACTAACATATCTGTCCTCAGCATTTTTTTCGATCAGCTTCATTACAATATCAGAAACCGGAGCTGGAATTGCAGAATCAATTTTACTAGGGGGAACTGCTTTTACTGCAATATGGCTATGAATGAGTTCCATCATCTGCTCTGATACAAACGGCAATTTCCCTGTTAAAATCCAGTATAAGGTTATTCCCAAAGAGTAAAAATCTGTACGGTAATCAACAGGTCGGTTCATTCTGCCTGTCTGCTCAGGGGATATGTAAGATAGTGTCCCTTCAAGAATATTGGGATTCTTTAATGAAGTTATCTCTCTGGGAAGTTCACTAGCAATTCCGAAATCTATAACCTTAACCACCTGTTCATTATGATTATAAATAAAATTCTTGGGGTTAATATCTTTATGGATTATATGATGACTATGAATCTGGGAAATGGCATCAATCATCTGAATAACAATCATCAGCTTTTCTGACAACAAAAGCTGGCTCTGTTTGAACAGATTATCCAAAGTTTCGCCTTTGTGATCCTCAAGAATCAGAGATAAGCTATTATCATACTCAATAATGTCATAAGCATTAATTACATTTTTACCTGAAATGCTTTTTAGCAGCTTATACTCAGACCTGAACCCTGAAAGCTCATCCAATGTAGGATACTGTTTATTAAGAGATTTAATAACAACCGAAGTATTATCTGCTTCACGAAACCCACGATATATATTTGATTTTCTACCCTTGTACAGAGTCTCTGCTATCCGGTATCCAGGGAAAGAGATCATATTATGCCGTATTCCAACTATTCCGTATTATGAATCAATAAATTATCTAAAAACCGACAACTAAGCCAATACCACTTAAATACTAGAACAGACATAATGTTTTTTCTATTTTACAGAAGAAGTTAATCCATATCTTAACTTCTCATTTTTATAAAAAGAGATCTTCTATATTAACAGTCTTTCTTGGAAATGAGTGAATTATGCCCTTCGGAACGATCGTGCAAATATAAACTAAATTACAGCGCCATTTGAACCGGATATTTATGAAACATCCAACATCCGGCGGAGTTGAATAAAGGTGTTCAATCAGCAGCTTTTATCATACTTAGAACAGCAAATTGATCTTTTAAAAGAATCTTAAGCAGGGATTGGGACGAGATGGATATTATTTAGATCTCATACAAAATAACCGCAAACTACGTTGCGGTTATTTTAACTGTTTTGAGGCCTTTTAAAATTCATTTTTTAAAGCTGAGTACTACTTTCCCTCTACAACATCTCTCTGCAACTCAAACAATAACCTTTGTGGAGGCATGTAACCCGGTAAAACCCTACCTGACTCTGTAACTATGCCAGGAGTACCTCTTATACCAATCTGCCTGGCAAGCTCAAATTGCTCAGCAATATGATTCTCGCAATTTTTAGAAGGTATTGTTTTTCCACTTTTAAGATCGGTGAGAGCTTTTTGCGGATTATCCGCACACACCGCTGAAACAGCTTTCTTATAGGAATTTGAATTAATACCGGCTCTTGGCATAAACATGTAACGAACCTCAATCCCTAAAGAATTATACTCATCAATATGTGAATGTAGCTTTCTACAATAACCGCAATCAATATCAGTAAATACTGTAGCTACATATTTTGTTTTTTCCGGCTTATAAGTTATTAGCCCACCACCATTAACCACCTTATCTATTGCTTTTTTTCTCACTTTTGCCTCAATAGGAGCAGAAAGATCTTCTCTTTTTGTAATATCAAACAGTTTGCCATCAAATAGATATTTACCATCTGCTGAGATATATACCAACTTAGAACTAATAACCACCTCATAAATACCATCAATTGGCGATGGTGAAATTATGTCAGGCTTAACTCCCGGAGATATTTTATTCACAGCTTTCAATATAGTTTTATTAATATCTTCTTTCATATCCGCCATAGCTAAAAACGGAACAAGCACTAAAGACACAGCAATTAACATAAACTTTTTCATAGCATCTTCTCTTAAATTATTAATATGAGGAGGTAAGACTCCGATAAACTGCTATGATTCCATAATAATCAACAATAAGCAAAACAATAATCTTACTCAATATACTTCTTAATCTTGGTAATAACTGATATAGGAGTAAACGGTTTTACAATATATCCATCAACCGAACTCTTGATAGCCAGTAGCACCTTTTCTTTTTCAGATTCAGTAGTAAGCATTAAAAATTTAATATGGGAAAATTCATGGGTTTCTCTTATTTTGTTAACTAAAGCCAACCCATCCATTTTAGGCATATTCCAATCAGAGATAATAAGATCAATTCCATGCTTCTTAACACACTCCAATGCAGACAAACCATTTTCGGCCTCAAAAAGATTTGTAAAACCCACCTCCTTTAAAATTGACTTAAGATATCCCCTTACAGAAGCGCTATCATCTACAAGTAATACAGAAAATTTAATTTCTTCCTTTTTCATTATTTATTACTCCATTTATCTCTTTTTATAAAGATAACACAAATTGCAAACATTCATTTATTGATAAAACAAATGTTTTAATATCTGATAAAATAACCAGAAATCAAGAGGAGAAACAACATGGAAATATTTTCCTGGAATGTAAACGGCATCAGAGCCTGTGAAAAAAAAGGATTACTAAACTGGATAACAAATAATTCCCCAGACATCCTTGCTATTCAGGAAACAAAAGCCAACCCGGAACAACTTGGCGAATCACTAATTAATCCCGAAGGCTATTACACATTCTGGTCCTCTGCTGAAAAAAAGGGCTACAGTGGAGTTGCTGTTTATTCCAAGGAAAAACCATTAAAAGTAGAAAAACTAGGAATTTCCGAATTTGACTCAGAAGGACGAGTCCTCATAGCTCATTACGATAAATTTGTGCTTATCAACTGCTACTTCCCTAACAGCCAAGCAGAAGGAGCAAGACTGGATTATAAATTGGCTTTCTGTAGAGCAATAAAGGAAAAATGCGACAACCTTGTCAATGAGGGCAAAAATATAATTCTTTGCGGTGACTATAATATAGCCCATAAAGAGATAGACCTTAAAAACCCCAAAACCAACCAAAAAAACCCGGGCTTTCTTCCTGAAGAAAGAGCGTGGATGACTCACTTTCTGGATAGTGGATACAGAGATATTTTCCGCGAATTACACCCTGATGAAGAAGGCCTATATACATGGTGGTCATATAGATTTAAAGCTCGCGAGAAAAACGCCGGCTGGAGAATTGACTACCTATGTGTAAACAATAACATCGCATCTTCAGTAAAAGATGCAAAAATTCACAGCAATGTAATGGGATCAGATCATTGCCCTGTTAGCATAAACCTTAATTTATAAACTCCTTACAAAGCCAATATAAACAACAAAAATGCAGAAAATCTGCAATTAATTTATTGTTAACAAAAAATTCATAAATAACTACAACCAAACATTACAAAATGTGACAAAAAAATCAAAACAAATAAATGTATTTTTTAATCCTTATATTTCAACACCTTAACAAGAAAAAGGTTTTTTATAAAAAAACATTCCCTTATAAATAAGTAGTGTTTACATCTTTATAAAGCAATTAATATGCGATAAGCTTAACCGTTAATAAATAATCACCTTTACAATGAAGTATTTTAGTTTAGAATTCTAAACTGCTGGTTGAGATTACAGCAGATATTTATGCTTGTACAATATTGATGAAACACTTTGTAGCACATCCGTTTGTCCATGAGTAATTCCTGCATCTTTACAACAGCAAAAGGTCGGGATTTATCCCGGTTTAGTTAACAACAGAAATACAATTGGAGATACTTATGGCTAATGCTACAGGTAAAGTAAAATGGTTTGACGAGAAAAAAGGCTTTGGTTTTATCGAGCAGGAAAACGGAGCTGATGTATTTGTTCACTTTAGAGCAATTCAGGGCAATGGGTTCAGAACTCTTGCTGAAGGTCAGCAGGTCGAGTTTGATATCGAACAAGGTCAAAAAGGCCCTCAAGCTGTTAATGTTAATGCAGTTTAATTCCTTAATTTGATTGCATAACAAAAAACGCGGCAAATGCCGCGTTTTTTATTGGTTACGAAAGATCCCTACAAAACACACCAATAAAAAACCCCCGAATTTTCGAGGGCTTTTTGAATATTGATAATTAAGAGAACTTAGTTCTTTTCTTTATCAACAATCTTGTTTGAGCCAATCCAAGGCATCATTGAACGCAGCTTTTCACCAACAACTTCAATTGGATGCTCAGCAGCAATTCTTCTCATAGATTTCATTGTAGGCTTGCCAGCTTGATTCTCAAGGATAAACTCTTTAGCAAACTCACCTTTCTGAATCTCTGACAGAATCTCTCTCATAGCCCATTTTGACTCTTCGTTGATAACTCTTGGGCCTCTGGTAAGATCACCATACTCTGCTGTATTTGAGATTGAGTAACGCATATTGGCGATACCGCCTTCGTACATAAGATCTACAATTAATTTAAGCTCATGCAGACACTCAAAGTATGCCATTTCAGGATCGTAACCAGCTTCTACAAGAGTTTCGAAACCAGCCTGAACCAATGCAGTAGCGCCGCCACAAAGCACAGCCTGCTCACCGAAAAGATCCGTTTCTGTCTCGTCTCTGAATGTAGTTTCGATAACACCGGATCTGCCACCACCATTAGCTGAAGCATATGAAAGAGCTATATCTTTAGCTTTACCGCTAGCATCCTGATAAACAGCGATAAGACTTGGAACACCACCACCTTCAACATAGGTTGATCTCACAAGGTGACCAGGACCTTTAGGAGCCACCATAATCACATCAAGATCAGCACGCGGCTCAATACAGCCATAGTGAATATTAAAACCGTGAGCAAAAGCCAGAACCGCGCCTTCTTTGATATTTGGCTCGATTTGATTCTTGTAAATATCTGCCTGATACTCATCAGGAGCAAGAATCATAATAACGTCAGCTGTTTTTACAGCTTCATCAACAACCTTAACAGTAAAGCCAGCTTCCTGAGCCTTCTTTTCAGCTGGAGAACCAGGCATTTCACAAACAGTTACATTAACGCCTGAATCGCGCAGATTGTTTGAGTGGGCATGACCTTGCGAGCCATAACCAACAATAGCAACTTCCTTGCCTTTGATTATCGATATATCTGCATCTTTATCGTAATAAACCTTCATTTTTTTCCTCTCAGTTAGTTTAGTAAACAGTAAAATTAATCAAATATCTGAAGCTGCATCAAGGTTAAGTGTTTCCCGACCTCTGCCAATCCCGATAATTCCGGATCGAACAACCTCCGCAACATTCCAATCTTTCAGAGCCTCTAAAAAGGCATCTGATTTAGACACACCACCAGTCATCTCAATAGTGTATGTCGATTCCGTTACATCAAGCACCCTAGCCTTGAAAATATCTACAATTCTCTTCACTGAGGCCTTCTGCTCTTCTGTATCAACAAAAACCTTTAACAGCAATATTTCTCTTGCAATATGAGCACCGCTTGTCAAATCTTCAACCATAACCACATCAACCAGCTTTTGCAGCTGCTTGATAATTTGCTCTATGGCAGTGTCGTTACCACTGGTAACAACCGTCATTCTTGAAAGAGATGAGTCCTCAGTAGGAGCTACCGTCAATGAGTCAATATTGTACGCTCTTACAGAAAACAGTCCTGCAACCCGAGACAAAGCTCCGGCTTCGTTTTCAACCAATACAGATATAATATGTCGCATATAACTTCTCGAAAATAATAGGGGGTTTTGCTAAAAGAATCGAATAGTAAAAGGTATCAAACAACGCACCACTATGCAATCTAAAAAGCATTTGACTAAATATATTTTTCCAGAATATTTAGCCGAATGAATAGCTAAAGAATAACCAAAGCTGATCATCTGCACTCCGCCCCTAAAGTAACATCCGATGAAAACCGCTGAAAATGGTCTCTTTTTTCCTGCTTCTTAAAGTTGTTCTGGCTGCTGCCAATGAAACATCAGGGTAAACGCCAAAGGAGATATTTGCTCTTTTTTTGTTATATGGACGAGGGTAATTGAATACCCACAACTTAAGTTCCGTTGGTTTTTATCCGAAGCATTAAACCATTGCCATCAGAAAGGTTATATTCCTTTTCTCTGGGATTGGCGTTTCTTACTTAGGTATCATTGATTGGTAAGGTTTTTCGTCCCATTTTGTAACATCCGATTAAGATTATTTGCTGGTGTTACAATTAGCGTTACTAAAAAACCTGGATTTTACAAGTTTTTACTGAATCTCGCTGGAATGAAAAATTGCGTTATTTATTGATTTTACTATATAAAAAACGCTTTTCTGGACTTAATTAATTCTGTTAGTGGTGGTGGACACGGAGCCTTACCCCAATTCGTTCTCCAAGCCAAAACACATCAGTAAGCCCCGCTTATTCAACATCTTAACACACACCAAAGCTCTTCAGACTACCGGACACCGAGAGAAATTTAATTCTCTACATTTTCCCGAAACAGAGAACGGACGTGGGTTCGATTCCCGACTGAATACCCGGCGGTGTGTTTCACAAACCATGTCTGACTGCCTTCCCATACATCATTTTCAGATCTTTTTGGCGATGTAAACGCCATAGCTGTAGTGCTCCCGGTGCTTTTCATAGAGGACAATTTCAGCCTTTTCACATTCGATAATCTCCCTTGCCTGATCGCTCCCTCCATTCCGTTCTAGGAAGGCATCGAACCCGTCCTGCATGGGCCAATAGTAATTGTCGATCCAGCAACTCGTGGGCAGATAAAAATAGCCTTCAGGAATGTAGCCATGCCGTTCGAGGATTCCGATTTTTGCCGAGGCGATATCGATCTCGGGATACTCTGAATCCCAGTGGGATTGAAGCTCGGAAGGTCGCTCAGCAGTCAGCCATGTAATTTCCGAAACGATGAGTTTGCCTCCCGGTCTCAGGATGCGCCTCCAGGCTGATATTCCGGCTTCAAAACCCATGTTATAGATCGCACCTTCCGACCAGATGACATCGAACTCCTCATCGGCAAAAGGCAACGCATCCATGGAGAAGCTTAAGGTGGTTATTTTGTCTGCCACGCCGTGCTCCTTGGCTCTGGCTTGAAGCTCCTCAAGAAACTCCGGCAGGAAGTCCACGGCGGTAATTTCGGCATCCAGTTCCTTGGCAAGTTGGATCGTTGAAGCACCGGTGCCACAACCGATATCCGCAATCTTCAAAGGGCGTGATCTATCGAGTCCGGCCAGCATCAAAGCCTGTTTTGTCTCGGCTTCGCCTCCCGGTCCTTGTCTGAAATTTGATCTATGCAGATCAATCAAAAGCTGCATTTGTAAATTGTCCATATTTATCCTTCGTCATCCCACGCACCCCAGTTATGATACCTGTCCCGCGACCAGCGGAGGTATTTCATCAATTCCCAGCTTACAAATTCGGAATCAAATTCTTCACTATCAAAATCGCCACCGCACCATTCCATGTAGCTTTCGTGCTCTTCATGGCTTGGATCGTTCAGGGCATTGCAGAATTCCAAGTAACCGGGCACACCGCCCACATCTTCAGGCGGACAGGCCCTCTCACCTTCAAGACAAAGAACTCCAGCCCTAACAGCCGGAGCGGAATAACGGCTTTCTTCGAGTGTAATTTTGTGCTCCCAGCTATCACCAAAGTCGTAAATATAGGTGAATATTCGGCCTTTCTGCTTGATCAGATCTTCAAGACGGTATTTGCCGCAAACCAATCCGTCTTCTAAATATTCCGGATATTCGGTGTAGCGTTTTTTCCCGATTGTAAACTGGTGCAGATGGCTGTCGGTCCAGCCCATTACAATCTGGATAACATCATGCAGCCGATCCAGCGAGATACTGGCTGGTACCACAAAACGACGCCAGATGGCAGGTTTAATACCAAGAAGTTGTATTTTCAGTAGATAAAGTCGTTCGTTCATTTTTCTAATTCCTCTTTTTTAACCACCTTTGCAACCCGGACCGGACAGTGAACTGCGTCCGCCGGATACAGGTGTGATGTTTATCTGGGTGCTGATTCTTTCTTTCAGTGCAGATACATGGGAGATGATTCCGATCAGCTTACCGTCCTGCTGCAGGCCGGATAAGGTTTCCAGAGCGATCTCCAGCGCTTCTTCATCCAAGGTGCCGAAGCCTTCATCCAGAAACAGGGAATCCACCCGAACTTTGCGGCTTGCCATTTTTGAAAGTCCAAGTGCTAGAGTTAGGCTAACAATAAAGCTTTCACCACCAGAAAGATTTTTAGTCGACCTGATTTCACCGGCCTGATAGTTATCGACAACATTCAGTTCCAGCGGCTGTTGTTCATCACGGATCAGCAGATAGCGGTCGGTCATTTTTTCCAGCTGCCGGTTGGCATGGGAAACCATCAATTCAAAAGTCAGGCCCTGTGCAAAGTTGCGGTACTTTTTCCCATCGGCTGAACCGATGAGGCCATGCAACTTTTCCCAGCGATGACACTCTTTTTTCTGGGCCTCGATGATAGACTGCTTTTCCTTTATGCGGTCTTTGGCGGCTAAATTTTCATTCAGCTTGTGCTTGAGACCAGCAATGGAATCACGCAACTCTTTCAGAGATTCTTCAAATTCTTTGAAATGCGGTTCCAGCTCCTCAAGAGTCTTGTCCGTGAGCTTTTTGGCAATCTCTGTGGCCAGACGCGTCTCCCGATCTTTCTGTTTAGCTTTGAGCTCCGTTCCTGCATCATCGAGCGCCTTGGCCCGGGAAGATAAAGATTCCCGATCTTCCTGTGAAAGTCTGGCTTCGAGGAAGGCTTTCTCATCTGCAAAGCCTGCCGGAATCAGAGCGGCTGAGAAGTCGGTTTCCGCTTTTTGCAGTTCAGGTGTTATTTGTTCAATGCGTTTTTTCAGGGAGTCAATATGGGTCTTTGCCGTTGTCAGTTTCTGCTGCAGCCCGGTGTTCAGGTCTCTGGCTTTCTTCTCGGCTTTTTCGGCATCGGCAATGGCTTTGTTCAGTCTGCCTTCTTCATCATCAGGCTTTTTGTCGCCATACAATTGCTTCCGCTCTTCCGTTCCATCGGCCAATTCCTTTTTGAGTCGTTCCAGAGTTTCCTGTTTTTCAGTCAGAGCCTTGACCTGCGTATCAATCACGGCATCCAGACGCTTCACTTCGCTGTCGATGTCGGCAATCTGTTTTTCGATGTCGGCCTTTTGTTTTACCTGCTCCTGCCATGCCTTCAGTCTTGATTTAAGGGATTCGAGTAGTAACTCGGCCTCTGATTCCGGTATTTTAGTAATGCCAAGTGGCTGGAGTTTCCCGGAAACTGCTTGTTTAATTTGCTCAAAGTCGGCCTCAAGGTTCGTAAGGGTATCCTTTAATTCAGCGAGCATTTTTTTAGCGGCCATCTTGTTATTGGCGACTTCGGCCTCTTGCTTCTCTCTGTCATTCAGATTTTTACGGGCAGCGGTTTCCGCCTGTTCCAGTTTTCTTATGGCGGCTTCCTGTTCGTCTGCCTTGTCGATGAGCTTGGTCAGCGACTCGATCTTTTGTTCAATCTCATCGGGAACCGGAACATTACCCTCGGCAAAAGGATGCTCGGTCGAGCCACAGAGTGGACAGGGTTTGCCGTCTTCCAGTTTGGCTCGGTGGTCTTCAAGCTCCTCGATTTTCTTGATAAAAGCCATCTCACGAAGAAGGGTTTCTTTCTCGGTGCGATATTCCCGGAGCAGTTTGTCGCCCAGTAATTCGCTCAGAGCATTCTTGCCTTGCTGAAGATTTTTTCCGGCGGTCTCCAGCTCCTGTTTTTTTAGCCCACATTGCTTGGAGGCTTCATCCAGTTTCTTTGTGGCGCCTGTTACGGCCGTATCGGCTTTTTTGAGATCGGTTTCTTTCTGCGTGATCTCCTGCTGCTTGGAGAGCAGGTTGCCGAGTTGTTCTTCAACACCCGCCAGTCCGCCAATCAGCCATTCATCCTGCGC
>QZLD01000304.1 GCA_004796385.1 Gammaproteobacteria bacterium
AAAAGGACGCTGTTAAAAAATGAGGCTTGCTAATGGCAGATAAAATAATTGATGCAGGTAAGAAACACCAATTCAAGATATCCGTAGCATATAGTGAAGAAGAGACCCCTGCCGAGGAATCTGCATCTCCGGCAGGGAATATGGCTGCATCAGCGGTTGCCACATCGCGGATAACAGAAAAAACAGACTTGCCAAACGATAACAAAAAAACGCAACCAGGCTCTTCTGTAGCCAACTCCGATAAAAAACAGAAAACATACATCTGCGACTGGAAAAACTGCAAAGGACATCCTGAGGATATTAATCATAAATACCGCAATCCTGAAGGAAATACCAATAGAGGAAATGCAACAAGCGGCAAAGATTATGAAACTGAATGGATATATGAAAACCTGGAACCGTGGCAATTATATGGTAACGGGAACAATCCCCGCGCAACATATGATGATTTTGCTAAAGATAATGACCCATCAAAACCATGGAATGAAACCATTATAAATAAGGCCTTGAATGATGTTACATATCCGGCATATGTAACTCAGAAACATCACCTGATTTCCGTTAACTTATTTGATAGTGTCCCGGAACTTGCCCATAATGCAAAATTAGTTGGATACAACGTAAATGACAAAGAAAATGGAGTTTGCCTTCCGTATTTTAAAATCGATATTGTTCAGCATAATTTACAGTGTCACCGAGGATCGCATCCAGCAGCGTATAATGAAAAAATTTTACTTTTATTAAAAACTCTCCAGAAAAAATCAATTTCATATTGCCAAAGCGATAATCAATACCTATTAAAAGAAAAAATAAATAAAATATCTGAAAGAATTTTGGATCATATCAATAATTGGAGACCTGGATGGTATTTAACAAGTTCGGCTTTATCCCATAAAAAATGGGCTTATGAGCAAATTGCAAAAAAAGGGAAGGAGTAAAACCATGTTTTGGATTTGGATGACAGAAGCCCAAAGTGAAGCTGATGCCAGAATTTATACACAACCAGAAATCATATCCACATACGGTCTCGATTTTGATAGCGGCCGCAGGCCACAGGCTAAGAACATTCCGACCATTGAAATATATAAACCTGCTGATCAGAATCAGCTAACCGACAATCTTATTGCGCCAGGAGTTACAGGCATAGTAATTAATCGCAAAGTATATTCAATTTTTGAAAAAAACAATATTAACAACATTGACTATTATGATGCAGTAGTGATTGATGAAATAACTGCTAAAAAAGAAGCTAATTATAAGGTCGGAAATATTATCGGTTTAATAAAATGTATTAATTTTGAGAAATCCGAATTGGTTTTGGATGATCAGGATGGTTCAATTGAATTTATAGACAAGCTGGTTTTGAATGAGGATTATTTAAAAGAAATCAAATTAAAAATATTCAGGCTTGAAGAATTTCCACCAATCATCATAGTTGATGATTTAGTTAAAAAAGAACTTGAATCTGCAAATATTTCCGGTATTAACTTTTATAAACCAGAAGAATTTGTATTGTAAATCTATTGTAAGTTGGAGCCATTTTATAATTGATGCGATCAACTTGATTTCATAAACGGAAAAATTGCACTAATGACAAAAGATAGCAGCAACAACTCAGATCAAAAAGATAGTTTAGATAAAAGCGCCGCTGGCTCTCAGGGGCAATCTGATGGCGGTAATGCCGGCAGTGGTAACGACGAAGAGAAGATGATTCTCGGTGTTGCCATTACCGATACCATCTTTACCGATAATTTCGGCGACGCAGTTACAAACTTCAAAAGGCTGAAGAGTGATGATCCGTTTTTTGCCAATGAAGTTGCGCGTATTACAGATGCAATAATCTACGAAAGAGCAAATAGTGCCGATATTGATCAAATAGATGTTGAACTGGGTAATATTCAGGAGTGCGATACAGAGAAATTAATTACTCTTTCCGATGTTTTTAAGGAAGAGACCAAGAGCAGTGGCGATAAAAGGTCATTTAAAGACTGGTATATCGAGTATCAGCAGCAGCGACGCGATCTGTTAATGGCTAACTATTTTCTTGGGCAGTCTGTTCCTATTCTGAAATTCTGGACAGATAAGGCCGGAGGCTTGGCAAGAGGAGTCGGCACGCAAGCTACCAGTGAAATATTACGCGATGGTACAAAGGCTAAAAAGGTTGCCGAGTGGTTTGAAAACAGCGAAGTCGGTAAGCAGGTTTTTAGTTATTTAACAGAAAACGTCTCCAGCAATATCAGAGATACGGTTTCCGGCGAAGACGATCTTAGCGATATAAATGATGTTGAGGCAATTCAGAAACTTGTGGATTGGGATAATCAGCTTGAGATTATCAAATCTATAGATAGCGAAATAATAGATCTGAAAAAGGGAACTGTCCCTATAGCCGAAATAAGAAACAGAAAAGTTATAAACAAACTTCACCATGACAGACGTATTAAAATGCACAAAATTGCATTTATGCGTTTTAATATCTCCTACTTTCTGATGGCAGCAGAAAAAATGTATAACCGCAGCATGATCTTTCTGCGTATATGCGATGCCATGTCCGGCCGTGCCGTAACCGGCCCGCAATACTCAGAGACATGGAGCAAGGCATATTCAACCTGGAATACTGCATCAACAGATATATCTACAAGCTTCAGTGCTATCGAGAGCCTAAGCAAAAAAGCAGATAGTAATGCTGCTGAGTTTGAGTCTTCACAAACCGATACACAAAGCAGCACATCATCTGCTTCTACTTGCGAAACAATAAACAGCATGGATGAAGATAATCAGCAAATCATCAAATATCATGACAAGCTTGCTGAGACATATACCGAAATTGAGGCTAAATTCAAAGAGGCTTCCGACAGCTATTACTCAAGCAGAAGAGATGCCAGAGCGCCCGTATTTATCTTTCATGTAACAGATAAAAATCAACAGTGGTGGGAAGATAACACTCCACCGGAATACACTCCTCACAGGGATAACTTTGAGGATGCAGAAGAAAAGAAAAAAGACGGCAAGTCGCAAAATGCAGCGGCATCAGCTGCCGTCGATGATTACGATTTTACCAACTACATTGTTCAGCATTACAAATCAGCCAAGACCGTACTTGGTAAGGTTGGATCACTGCTGAAACTGGTTTAACTACTTAAGGGAAATACCATGTCTAAAGAATGGCCAAAAGAACAGATATCATTACTAAAAGTTAAAACAGAAGCTTTAAAAGCGTTATGGGAGGAAATGGGCGAATTAAGTAAGCTCAAGCCATCCGATATTACTTTAGATGACCTTAAAGAACGAGCAGGCAAGGTTTGTAAAAAGATATTTGAAGCAACGGTAGACCCGGAATTTATCACAAATGCTCTGCTTAACTATTCAGGGCTGGATGAAGCCGATAAGAAAAAGGCTAAAAAGATTCTGGAAGAGATAAAAACTATAGTCTCCGAAACAAAAGAGCTTTCCGATAAATCAGATCTTGGTTCATTTATCATAGATAACGCTCTATTTCAGTTGGGTATTTCAGAGTCCGCAGGCGAGCTGACCGGACTTGGAAAAACCCTTTACAATGTAGGTACCGGGCTTCTCAAATCAACGGCATCGGAATATATCGAAAAATCTCTCAATAAACTGGGAACCTCATCTGAAGAGGTAATGAAAATAGCCAACACCATGAAAACCATAATAGAAGGTGATCCCGAAGGTGTTATTGTCGGCAAATTAAAAGAAAAACTGAATGATAAATTTGCCGAGGCCATTGGCCCTACCAACTCTGTTGTCGGTGAGATAGCAAAATCGTGTGCCTGCGGAGCCTTTGAGAAGGCCCTTGAAGGCGACTTTAATGTCCTTGAAAACGCTGTAGACAGCGGCATCTCAAAACTCAAAGAGTTCAAAGGCAAAGGAACCACTCTGGATGACACCATCATCGACGTCATCGATAAAACCTACGAAACAGTCAAGAACGGCGGTACTCTGCACGCCGTTGCCAACAATATTTATGAAGCGGGCAAAAACTATGTCGTAACTGAAGGTAAAGCCCTGCTTAAAGAAAAACTCAATGAAATGTGTGGTTCATCCGAATCAATGAAAGAGGTTGCAGATGCCATAATGCGAATGACGGAAGAAGATCCAAGAACAGTTGTTATGGATGTCTTCAAGAAGAAACTCACAGAGAAGTTTGCCGAATCCGCCAAAGAGTCAAACTCAATCGCAATGAGAGTTGCTCATGTTGCCATAGTGAGTGGTGCTGAAGCAGGAGTAAACGCAGGGATAAATGCGGTTATTGGCATAATTAAAGAGAACTCCGATAAAGCTGTTGGTGAAATTAAAGCCATCTCACAAAAGGCTGAAGTTCCTCAGACCGCTGTCGATGCGTTTGATATGCAGCAGGATGTATCAAAAGGAGCTGGTGAACTGCTCGCACATGCAGATATTATCGAAGAAAAAATCAACGAGATTAAAGGAAAAACATCCAATCCAACGGTTCTCGAAAACATTAACGAAATGACAGCCGCCTATAATGAATTAAAGACACAGGCAAATAACATGATTGCCTCTACTCTTGAAGACCCATGTCAAATCTCTCTTGAGCAGATCAAATCAAAAGTTAAAGAGGCTTCCGCAGCGGCAGCCGGGCCGATAGAAAGAATAGCCGTAGCTGCCGGGAAAGCCATTGCAACAGGATTAATTGACAGTGCCGTTTCAACTCTTTTTGAAAAAATCAAAGAAAAAGCCTCAGACGCCAAACAGTCTCAGGAAAAGGTAGCCGCCAAAGCCGATTCAGCCGGTTCACCCGACTCATCGAATGCAGATTCAGCTGCCGGAAAAGATTCTGCAACTGATAGCGCAGCAGCGGATTCAAAATCAAATGCAGGTGATAACGCTGCGGATCAGAAAGATTCACAACAGGATGATAGCCAAACAGCAGATAACGCTAATAAGGAAGGAGCTGAAGGAGCCGGAGACGAGCAACAGGGGCAGGAGGACAAATCAGAAGATGAAGCAACTGCCGATGCCTCCTCCGGTGCAGATGAATCTGACAACCAAAGTGAAACAGCAGGTCAAGGTGATGATACCGCAAGTGCAGATTCAGAAGCAGCACAGGATACTCAAGGATCAGAGGATCAAGCGGGACAAACTGAAACTGCCGACAATGCTTCAGGCAGTGCATCTGAAGATCAAACAGCTCAAGCCGAAACAGATTCTCAGGAACAGGAAGCTGGTGCAACAGCAGGAGAAACGGCAGGAGGTTCAGCAGCGACAGCAGGTCAACAAGCTGGTGATGCAGCAACAGGCGCAGCAGAAGCCGGACAACAAGCAGGTGGCGCAGCAGAATCTGCGGCAGATGCAGCATCAGCAACAGATGGAATGCAAGAGAAGACAAAAGCAGCTACAGGCGAATCTCCACTTGATGAATCGCTCGGTAAAGAATCAATGTCAGATGACAAATTTGCAGGTCTGTCAGGTATCGATAAAGACTCAGCCACTTCAGATAGTGGTGCTCAAAGTGAAAGCGGAGCAGGTATTGATGGCCTCAAAGACTCACTGGGAGAAAAAGATTCTTTAGGTGAAAATGCCGCAACCGATGGCAAATCATCCATAACGGATAGCATGAAAGATAGCGATTCACTTTTCGGTAGCGATAACAAAAATCTGGATACCGAAAACCCATTCGGCAAAACCGCCGATGCAGGAAGTAATATCGGAGAGAACTCAAAAGATGACCTTTTCAACAAATCCTTTGAAAAAGATGGTTTAGCACAAAACTCATCGGCAGATGATCTACTAAGTGGAAATAAAACCGATGCAGATAGTCTGTTCAACAAAGACAGCCTGAGTAAAGATAGCTTGAGTAAAGATAGTCTGAAAGGTAGCGACAAAATAGGAGAAGACTCATCATTCTTCGACCAAAATCCACTGGATGGCAACAAACAGACATCATCAATTCCTGATAATACCGACTTCCTGTCCGACGCCGACAAAATCGGTGATTCAGACAAAGGTGGTGATTTTCTTTCAGGAATAAAAAATAAATTCGATTAATTATCAATAAGTTGAATATTAATTATGCAAGAATACAAAAGAGACACGGATAGCAAACACAGAATTGATCTTCCATCGAAGATACATACCTGTTTCTGGAGAAAACATGATGGCTATCCCAACGAAAGCATAAACTTCGACATAATTACGGAGTTTATAAACAACAAAACCAAGATGAAGTTAAGGGTAACCGATAAATCCGGCTTCGTCTGTGACGAGAAAGATGTCGAGATATCCAACAACAAATACTGCGGTTCATACAGAATTCCGTACGAAGCCGAAGACTCAATAAAACTCGAAGTGGAAATTGAAGAGTACGGACTAAAAGGTGAAACCAAGGATCTGCTGGTAATTAAAGACGTATCCCTGAACATCGTCAACAACGAACCCAAGGCGGAAAACAACCCATATAGCGCATCGGCCTACAGAATAAAAACCGATACAGGCGATACCCGCATCGGCAAAATAAAAGGGAATAAAGTCTTCGCTGAAAAAGTACACTACATACAGGAATACTCACTCGAAATTCTTACAGATGAAGAACTCAAAGAGATCACCCAATACACCAACTATGTAAAACAGTACTACGATACAGTGGATGCAAACATATCCAACTCAATTAAAAAGATAGACGAGATAAAACTGGGAGAAACCGGAACTGCCACTTCTGCAACAACTACAGCAGAAACTCCAACAGCTACCGACAGCCAAAACACAACAGCATCAAATACTGCTACTGAAACGGCGGCTAATAACACCACAAGCAAAACAGAAAC
>QZLD01000267.1 GCA_004796385.1 Gammaproteobacteria bacterium
ACGCCTAGTTCCAGTGTTTCGCCTCTGAATTGAGGAGACTCTCTGGTCGACATGATAATCCCTGTGTAGGGAACTGCGACTCTCAGAATGGCTATTAGTTTTTTGAAATCCAGATCATTAACCGGTTGCGGAGGGGCATCTGCAATATCGGAGCCGCTGGCTGGTTCAATGCGAGGCACGCTAATAGTATGCGGACCGACCCCGAATTTGTCTTCGAGATGCTTTATGTGTTGCATCAGGGCGATTATCTCAAATTTCCAGTCCGCAAGTCCAAAGAGAATGCCGATACCACAATCGTCTATGCCTGCTTCCATGGCACGGTCGACCGCAGTTATTCTCCAGTCATAATCGGCCTTTTTACCGCTTATATGAACCTTGTGGTAAACCTCTCTGTTATAGGTTTCCTGGAATATTTGATATGTTCCTATGCCTTTGCTTTTCAGAAGCTTAAAGTCTTCTGTGTTTAATGGCGCGATATTTACATTGATACGCCTTATTGAGCCTCCTTTATCGTCTTTACAACCATAAACTGTGTCAATGGCATCCAGTATGTATTTGAATCCCTGTTTGGGATATGCCTCTCCTGCAACCAGAAGGACACGTTTGTGACCTTGCGAAATAAGGATTTCCGTCTCTTTTATGATCTCTTCCTGAGTTAGTGCCCTTCTTGTAAGTCCTTTATTGCCGGCACGAAAGGCACAATATGAGCACTCATTTGCGCAAAGATTGGATATATAGAGAGGAGCAAACAGAACCAGTCTTCTGCCGTAAATCTCCTCTTTTACATATTTTGCTGTATCAAAAAGCTCCTGAATAAGTTCCGGGTTTTCTATATTCGAGAGAATAGCTACATCATGAATATCAAGCCCCTTAAGCTCTCTTGCCTTCTGTAGTATTTGCCGGATTTTTGCAGTTTCTGAGGGGGCGTTTTCAAGCTCTTCAGCAATTTTTTTTTCATTTATGATTTCGGTCATGGCTCTTACCTTATTTTGCGTGGCTGTAAACTATAAAAAATATAGCAGGCAGATGGTTAAAGAGTCTGGCATCTGCATATAAATCTGTTTTTCAGTTATTAAAAATTCGTTTAGAAAAGTGGCTGATTTGCAGAAGTAGTTGCGGTTTTAAACACAAAAAAACCGCAGAACCAACATTATCAGGCTCTGCGGTCAGTTGCAATAGAAAAGCCGACCATTTTACTCGGATATTGTCGGCGTCAATCTATTATTACACCTCTTGCAGTATAGTGAGTGTGCAGCAAGTCGTGGGCCTTATGGCTGCACGGCCCCTCAGTAAAGAACTCCTGATATAGGTGAGCCACTTCAGGATTCTCATGGGATTTACGATATTCATAGTGCATATCTTCATCGTAAAGTATTTTGGCGCGCGCCTCTCTTACATCCATATTTACAGGGCGTGGCATGCCGCCACCTGCAAGGCAGCCGCCCGGGCATCCCATAAACTCAATAAAGTGACATTCACTGAAAGGGCCACCAGCTTCGATATCTGCCAGTACTTTATTGGCATTAGCTGTTCCGTGTGCCACTCCAACCTTAAGGGTGGCGCCTTTAAGCCACTCCCAGTCATTAAAATGAGCTTTCAGAATTTCAGGAACAGCACCAACTTTGTCAATGGTGACTTCAGCTATTCTGGAACCTTCAAATCCTCTTACCGGTGTGATGTTGGCATGTTCGAACAGGTCTTCTGCCTTGAGTCCGGTGATTAGCTCAATAGCAGTTCTTAAAGCTGCCTCCATTACACCGCCTGTTGCCCCAAAGATAACCCCTGAACCTGTAGAAGCTCCAAAGGGGGCATCGTATTCTGATTTAGGAACCTTTCGCAAATCCATGCCGGCCTCTTTAATCATCTGTGCAGCTTCTTCAGTTGTCAGCACAATATCAACATCTTTGTATCCGCTATCTGTCATTTCCGGGCGGCTGCATTCAAACTTCTTAGCCACACAAGGCATAAGGGCAACCGATACTATGTCATCCGGATTAATGTTGTTCTTCTGGGCATAGTAGGTTTTTATAACCGCGCCAAACATCTGTTGCGGACTTTTTGCTGATGATACATTCGGAATCATCTCCGGTTTAAAGTGTTCCAGGTATTTAATCCAACCCGGTGAACAGCTGGTAAATTGAGGCAGGGCAATTGATTCATCTTTATCTACCAGAGCCTTTTTAAGCCTGATTAATAGTTCAGTTGCTTCCTCAATTATTGTCAGGTCGGCAGTGAATGTTGTATCAAACACCTTGTCAAAACCACATCGGCGTAGTGCAGTCGCTAGTTGGAATGTCATGGCCTCCTCGCCTGGATCATTACCGAAGCATTCACCAATTGCTGACCTTGGCGCCGGTGCAGTTTGGATGACTACGTGTTTTTTAGGGTTCTCAATGGCATCCCATACTTTTTCTGTTTCATCTTTAACAGATAGAGCTCCTGTGGGGCAGTGAGTTATGCATTGTCCGCAGTTAATGCACACAGTCTCTTCAAGCTCCTTGTCTGCAAAGGCGGCAATCTTGATTTTGTTGCTGCGATCCTTGATACCATAAGCACCAACAGCTTGCAGCTCTTTACAGGCTCTTTCGCAGTTACGGCACTGGATGCACTTGTTCATATCACGAACAATAAAAAGTCCGGAGTCTTCGATTTCGTGGTCGGCCTTCTGCTTCTCGCCAAAGCGGAACTCGGTAACGCCACATTCATCTGCAAGCTCCCTTAATGTGCAGTTGCGGCTGCGGTTACAGGTGTAGCAGGTGCCGGTATGGTTCGAGAGTTCCAGGTCAACCAGATCTCTTCTGGCGCGCCTGACCTGGTGGCTGTTTGTGTTGATTACCATTCCTTCAGACAGTGGCAGTGTGCATGAGGTCTGCAGGTTGCGGTATCCTTCTATCTCTACCACGCAGATACGACACAACCCCTTGGGTTTAAGGTCATCGTGGTGGCAGAGAGTTGGTATTTTAATGCCAACTGATTTTGCAGCATTAAGTATAGTTGTTCCCTCAGGTACATTTACTTCTATGTTATCTATTGTTGCAGTAACCATTTTTCCATCTTCGCTCATTGTTATACTCTCCGTAGCTGCAATTAAAGTTGATCCGCGAAATCATTCATCAGATTTTTGACAATATTGGGGCTTGTTTGACCAAGACCACACTTTGAGGTTAGTACCATCGTTTCACTGAGAGTCTCAATATCCTTAGTCTCTTTTCTGGTGGCTTTACCCTGGCGCATTTTTTCCACATGATTTAGCAGGGCTGTATTGCCCCAACGGCATGGTGTGCACTGACCGCAAGACTCTTCGATAAAGAATTCCAGATAGTTTTCGGCAATATCATATAGATTTCTGCTTTTATCAAAGATTATTACAGATCCACCAGTTGCCAGATCTTCATAACTTAACACTCTGTCGAAATCTTTTTTGGGAACCAGCTGCCCGGAATAACCGCCGATCTGAATCGCTTTAGGGTCCTTTGCATCAACCAGCTCGACGATGTCATTGAGAGACATTCCCCACGCAAGCTCAAAAACCCCGGGTTTGTTACAGTCGCCGGAGATACTGAATAGCTTATACCCTTTGCTGTTTTCTGTGCCTGCAGAGTTATACCACTCTGATCCTTTAGCCAGGATACATGGTACCCAGGCAAACGTTTCTACATTGTTTACATTGGTTGGTTTGCCGAACAGGCCATCAGTTACCGGGAATGGTGGTTTATTGCGAGGTTCACCCCTATGGCCTTCGATGGATTCAATAAGTGCTGTCTCTTCGCCACAAACATATGCTCCAGCCCCGAAGTAGAGTCTGATATCAAAGTTAAAGTCATCTTTACCGCAGATTTTGTTACCAAGCATATTGGCAGCGCGCTTTTCTTCAAGTATCTCTTCCAGTTTCTCTTTCATAAAGGCGTATTCCCATCTGAGATAAAGAATGCCTTCATCAGCGCCTACAGCATAGCCGGCAACCGTCATGCCCTCTATAACCTTATCTGCAAATCTGCTGAAGATAAGCATATCTTTAAAACAGCCCGGCTCGCCTTCATCTGCATTACAGACAACATATTTTTTATCACCTTCAGCATTAGCGCAGAAATCCCACTTCATACCAGTTGGGAAACCTGCTCCTCCATGACCTCGCAACCCGGAATCTTTAACCAGATTGCGAACCTCTTCAGGAGAAAGTTCAAGAGCGTTTTTAAGTCCTGAGTTTTTTTCTACCTGATCAAAAGAGAGGTCGTTGGTGAAACTCTGAGGTATTTCGGTTTCTACAGGTTCTCCGTGGCGTAGCTTTTTGACAATTTCGCTGGCTTTCTCAGGGGTTATACTAGGGAATATCTTTTCATTAATAATCATTGCAGGTGACATATCGGAGATGCCAACACAGCCAGTCCACTCTAAAGAGAACATAAGGTCATATGTTGTTTCGCCCATTTTAATGCCCAGATCTTTCTCCAGTCTTTTGGCAACATCGTCAACACCTGCCATTTTTGAGGGCATATCTATGCTCAGTGCTATGTGATATTTGCCTTTTGGCTCTACTTCAATAAAGCTGTAAAAAGTTGCTACTCCGTAAACCTCTGCTGAGCTGATACCAAGCATTACTCCAATCTTTTGCATGGCATATTCAGGTACAAAGCCATATTTGCGCTGAGTTGCCTGCAACAGAGGGATTATGGATTTTCTCTCCATTGCGTGCTGTTGTTCGGCTTCTGAAAGGAATTTATTAATATCGTCATGATTTGGAATGTACATGCTTCCCTCCCTGGGATTTATGTTTAGTTGAATTGTTATCGTAATAAAATATAGAATAGATTAGCAGAGCTTGTAAGCTAAATACCAGTATTTATTTTTAATTCTTATAGCTTATTTTTCATGGGGATAGCAATAACTTGTGGAATATGAATTTTGTAGCGAAGCTCATTGTAACTATGTTACAGATGCTTGATTGTGAAGTTTTGTTTTAGATAACAAAAAGCCGGAGGAGATGACTCTTCCGGCTATATTTTATTTATAAATGCAGAGATTGGTTGTTACTGGCTAAACTTTTTGAATGCAAGAGTTGCATTTGTTCCGCCAAAACCAAAGCTATTTGATAGAGCAAGGTTTATCTCTTTATCAATTGCTTTTTCTTTGACTATATTTACGCCTTCGGCGGCAGGGTCAAGTTCAGTAATATTTGCTGTTGCTGCAATAAAATTATTCTGCATCATCAGTATTGTATATATAGATTCATGAACTCCTGCGGCTCCAAGTGAGTGTCCGGAAAGCGATTTAGTTGAACTGATATAAGGTGTATCGTCGCCGAATATCTTTCTAACAGCTCCTATTTCAGCCATATCTCCTGCCGGAGTGCTGGTTCCGTGTGCATTTATATAGTCAACGGGGATATCCAGTCCGGCTGTTGCTTGTTCCATGCAGCGTTTGGCGCCTTCTCCGGAAGGGGATACCATGTCGTAACCATCTGACGTAGAGCCAAACCCGACTATCTCAGCGTAGATTTTTGCTCCACGATTAAGCGCGTGTTCAAGCTCTTCGACTACCACAATGCCACCGCCTCCGGCAATCACAAAACCATCCCGGTTTTTATCAAACGGTTTAGATGCAGTTTGCGGGGTGTCATTGCATTTTGTGGACAGCGCACCCATAGCGTCAAATATAACAGTGAGCATCCAGTTCTCTTCTTCACCACCACCGGCAAAGACGATATCCTGTTTGCCCATTTGAATCTGCTCATAGGCAGAACCTATACAGTGGGCACTTGTTGAACAGGCAGAGCTTATTGAAAAGTTAACGCCTTTAATTTTGTAAGGGGTTGCAAGGCAGGCTGCAGTAGTACTTCCCATTACTCGTGGAACCATATAAGGCGAAACCTTTTTTGCGCCACGTTTTCTTTGTGTATCTACATAAGCAACGGTATTGCTGGTAGATGCGCCGCCAGAGCCGACAATAAGGCCTGTTCTGGGATTTGATACTTGTGATTCATCAAGGTTGGAGTCGTCAATCGCCTGTTGCATAGAAATATAGGCATATGCTGCTGCATCCCCCATAAATCGACGTACTTTTCTGTCAATATGGTCTTCGATATTAATATTAACAGAACCACTTACGTTACTGCGTAAGCCTTCTTTTTCGTAATCTTCGTTAAAGCTTATCCCTGAGCGTCCCTCTTTTAAGGCCGCTGTTACTTCTTCCTTGCTATTTCCTAGACTTGAGACAATTCCCAGTCCTGTTATTACAACTCTTTTCATCTAAAAATTCTCTGTTGATGTAAATAGTCCGACTCTAAGGTCTTTGGTTGAATAGATGTCTCTGCCGTCTACAGAAACCACTCCATCAGCAATGCCCATTACCAGTGAACGGGCAATTACTCTTTTTATATCAAGGCGATATGTTACTTTTTTAGCTGTGGGCAGCACTTGACCAGTGAACTTTACTTCTCCTGCTGCAAGTGCGCGCCCTTTTCCTTTGTTTCCAAGCCAGCCAAGATAAAAACCGACAAGTTGCCATAGAGCATCAAGGCCAAGACAACCAGGCATTACCGGGTCTCCCGGAAAGTGGCAGCTGAAGAACCACAGGTCGGGGTTAATGTCGAGCTCTGCAATTATCTCTCCTTTACCAAAGGTGCCTCCATCTTCTGAAATATGAGCTATGCGATCTATCATAAGCATATTCGGTAAAGGTAGCTGAGCATTCCCTGGGCCAAAAAGTTCTCCGTTGCCACATTTTATGAGTTTTTCTTTGTTAAAACTAGATTGAGATTTGGGTATAAAACCTGTGGTTAAATTATCTTCTGTCATACTAATTCCATAAAACCAGTTTAAAAGGATGGATGAATCGGCTGCTTTCCGTTATGTTTGCAGCGCTAACAGTTTAATCCACCTTGAATTTGCTATTGTTTTTGGCGGGTATCTTGTCTTAAAAATAAAAAGAGATCAATTATAAAGACTTAATATTCGGCAAAAACCGTGTTGCGAATATTCGCAAAAAACTCTGTTGCAGACGCTTATCAGAATTCTGTATAGTAGCACAGCGAGCGAGTATACTTGAAGCGTGATTAAAAATGAATAGATCAGAACATCCTTTTTCTCTTACAAATATTCCAGAGGCACTTAAAAATCTGGTAAAGCCATTTGTTTTATTGGCTGACCCTATTCATCAGTTTGGTTTGGCGTTAGCGCTTAACAGAGTTTTTTCTGAAGAGATTTTATATGGAGAAATTGATTTTCTTTATGGTAAAACTGTAAGAATTTATGTTTCGGATTTTAATATTGAGTGGTTGGTAACTCTTGTAAATGGACAGTTTGCGGTAAAACAGCGGGGAGGTGAGTATGATGTCTCTATTATTGCCGACTCAGAACACTTTATTTCTTTGATTTTGCGTACAGTTGATCCGGATACCCTTTTTTTTAAGAGATTAATTTCGATTGAGGGTGATACCGCTCTTGGTATTGAGGTGAAAAATCTTCTTGACGGTTTTGATCCGGAAAATCTTCCGGAATTTTTGAAAGTGGTAATTTCTAATTCATCATTGTAGTTTATTAATTACAGTATTTATTATTTCCATCTGTTTTTCAGGTTCGGTTTCTGTCGGAATGATCCTCAGGATTTCCATATCTTTTATGTGGTTATTTTCTGTATTTTGATCGAAAGAGGTTAGATCGACAGGATTTGTTGGCATTACAATCGGCCCATTTGTTGTGAGAATCTTGTTGCCATCAAGAGTTTTTAGCTCATTTTCTCCGTTTTTACATGCAAAAGAGCAGTTTTCTCTGTTTTTGTTTTTAGCATAGGCACTAAAGCATCTGGCAGAAAAGGCAAGAATTTTCTTGCCATAGATTGTAATTTCTGTTGCTACAGGGGTGTTGCCGGAAATCTTTATAACCGAGTTTAGATCCAGTTCGTTAGGTGGTTGCCATCTGAACATTCCCATTGATGTCATGAGTTTGAATGAGTGGTTGTTGTATATGTGTATGCCGTTACCGCAAATAAATTTTTTATTTCTGGTTATCATGCGGCTAACGGCAGTCATTTCGTTGGCTTCTATTGCGAAATCATCAATGTCTACTATTTTTTCCAGATAGTCGCTGTTTTGCTCAGAATTAATGAGCAGAGGCGATGAGAGTACGACTTCTTTGCCGATATTTCTTAATTTTTCTGCAAGTGAAATAAGTTCTCTGAAATCTAAAGGAGCTCTTTTCCGGCATATTGTTTCGCCCAGATAGATGATCTCTATTGGTGATGTAGTCGCTAAATCATAAAGCCTCAACAGTTTTTTTTTCTCCATGAAAAATGGCGGTGGCGCAAGGGATATTTGGGGCATAATTAATACCACCCTTTGTCATAGCAGCCGGATGTTATATTCATTCCTTCTGCAAATTCCATTAATTCGCTGTTCCACTCTTTACAGCGGATATTAAATGTACTCGGTGAATCGGCAAAATGGTTAAGGGCTTTGCGCCATACGGATGTGACTTTGGCAACATATGCCGGACTACGCTGTCTGCCCTCTATCTTTATGGCGCTGACTCCAGAGGCTGTAAATCGCGGAATCAGGTGCAGGCTATTCAGTGTGGATGGTTTTTCAAATGGATATATTGGTTTGCCGTCCATTAAAAATCTGCCTTTGCATGGGGTTGGGTAGCCGGCACTGTCGTTTTCTGAAAAGATATCGAGAATATGACTGTTTAAGAGGCATTCAAGTCCTTTGTCGGAGGAGTTCCATTTGACCTTTTCTGCAGGAGAGCAGGCTCCGAATGTGTTGGGCGAATCTCCGCATAAGTGGCCTGATAGAAAGCAGCGACCTTCCGTCATAACGCATAATCCTCCAAAACCGAATATCTCCAGCGGTATATCTGTTTTGTTGTGGATTCTTTCTATCTCCTCGATGGTTATAACCCTTGGTAAAACCACTCTTTTAATATCGAACATTTGTTTATAAAAATTAATAGTATCGGCAGAGGTTGCAGATGCTTGTACAGAGATGTGGATGTTTGTTGCAGGGTATTTTGTGTGGCAGTAATCCATTAGTGCTATGTCTGCCAGAATCAGGGCATCCGCTCCGGCGTTAACTGCTTTATCAATAGTCTGAGTCCATTGGTTGAAGTTGTCTGTTTGAGGATAGGTGTTTATGGCTATAAGAATTTTTTTCCGGTGTTTGTGTATGAAGTCAATTGCCTTTGTCATCTTTCTTTCATTCATATTAAGACCAGGAAAGTGGCGGGCATTTGTGGCGTCCTGAAAGCCCATATATATCGCATCGGCTCCGTTTTCTGTTGCGGCAATGGCAGCTTGATAGCTTCCTGCAGGGCAGATTAGTTCCGGAACAGATTTATGATTCATCTATTTGCCTCTGAAAGGGGAGTTTGTATTGTGTCCCTGAGCACCGAATTGATGCAGGTTTTCGGCGATGCGGTTGAGTACGATCCATTTTTTACTGCACCATTCAGGAGCCAAAAGTATATCTCTTTTGGCAGTGCCGGTAATTCGGTGGAATACTATTTCTGCGGGAGTATTTCTTATCATCTCGGCAGCGACATTTACATAATCCTTTATATCTAAAGGGGTATATTTATTATTTTGCCACTGTTTTGCCAAGGTGGTGTTTTTGACTACATGCAGTGGGTGCAGTTTTAGTCCATTTACTCCGGCATCCAAAACTTTATTAAGGGTAATCAGACTCTCTTCAGGGTTTTCCCCTGGTAGTCCCACAATCAGATGAGTGCAGATATCTATATTGTATTTCCGTACTTTTGCTATTGCCTGAAGGTAGTCGTTGAAGTCATGTCCTCTGTTAACGTTTTCCAAGGTTTTATTATTTGCGGATTGCAGGCCCAGCTCAAGGCAGACAAAGTGTCCTGCATCTCTGTATTTTTGTAGTAGTTCCATAACCTCTATTGGAAGGCAGTCCGGTCTGGTGCCTACGGAAATACCAATAACATTTTCTCTCTCAAGGACAGATTGATAAAGTTCATCAAGGGATGAGACATCTGCATAGGTGTTGGTATATGCTTGAAAATAGGCTATATACTTTTTTGCACCAGTTCTCTTTACTACTACTTTGCTACCGCTTTTTAACTGTTTCTCTATATCGATTTTCTGGGTTGTATTAGGATTGAATGAGGCATTGTTGCAGAAAGAACAGCCGCCTCTTCCTTTTACCCCGTCACGGTTAGGGCAGGTAAAATTAGCGTTTATTGTCAGCTTATGAACCTTATGACCAAATCGTTTCTGTATAGAGTGACCAAAGGTGTTTACCAGTTCGGGAAGTTGCATCTGAGAGTCTATCCGGTTGTTAATCTGAAGTAAAAGAGCAGGACATTATACGACAAACCACCATAAAAATCCGTTATAAAATTGCCTGGCGGATTGCCGATTATTCAGTTGGTTAAAATCTGCGGAACTTTTGTTTTTATTAGCAAATTCTAATATTTAGGTTGGTTGACAAACACAAATCATAACATATAATGCACCGAGTTTTACCCATAGGTGTGTGAGCTCTTTGCCAAAAGCAAAGGGTAATATGGGCAGTTTGTGGTGGTTTCCTTCATCGGGTAAGTTCTTTATCCGAGATTACCTGCATGTGTTGTGCGTTGAAATTGCCGTCAAACTATTAAAGGGCTGCCATATTTGGTGGATATGTGTATTAACTTTTAGTAGTAAGGAGAAGGTCATGGGAGGTCATGGTCCAGCCGTAAAACTAGGAAAGGATAATGCCACTGGGTACAAGAGTGCTTTGGGCGTAAAACTTTTCTTCGTTTACTTGGTAGTTTACATTGGTTTCGTAGCAATTAATGTGTTTAAACCGGAGCTGATGGAAGAGGTGATAGGTGGTCAGAGTGTTTCGATTATTTATGGTTTTGGCTTGATTATTCTGGCCTTGATAATGGCTTTGGTCTATAACGCGATGTGTGGTAAAGCTGAAGCTCGCCTTAATAAAGATCTTGATAAATAGGGGGGTGACAGATGATTTATGACGTATCTTATTTAGCCGTAGGGCTATTTTTGGGTTTTGTACTTTTTGTTGTTGGTATTTCATTCTATTTAGGAAGTAAAGCCAAATCTGCAGATGGTTATTATGCGGCTGGTGGAAGTATTCACTGGGCTGTAAATGGGGTGGCATTTGCGGGTGATTATCTATCTGCAGCATCATTCCTGGGTATTTGCGGAATGATTGCAACTAAAGGTTATGATGGTTTCCTTTATTCAATCGGTTATCTTGCCGGTTGGATGGTTGCGCTGTTCTTGGTTGCAGAGCCAATGAAAAGATTGGGTAAATATACATTTACAGACGCACTTGACAGTAAGTTTAATGCAAAATCAATTCAGTTGACTGCTGCAATCAGTACCCTGATCGTATCAATTTTCTACCTGATTCCTCAAATGGTTGGTGCCGGTGTTCTGGTTGAGCCTCTTATGGGTTGGGATCACTGGGTTGGTGTTGTTCTTGTAGGTATTGTTGTGACAATTATTGTGGCGACAGCCGGTATGGCATCAACTACCTATGTGCAGTTTCTTAAAGGTGGGTTGTTGATTGTATTTTCAGCAGTTCTGACTATTGGTATTCTTTCTCGTGGTCTGTTTGATCCAGATACAAAGAAAGGCCCATTTTCAACTGAAGGTAGTGAATCTGATAAGCCTTATCACCATCTGAAAGATTATGATGCAACGGTTAATGGCGGTGTACTTCAGGTTTATGGTGAAGGTGCCGGCGAGTATAAATTTGTGAAGTTTATGGTTGCTGTAAATGACAAAGATGCTTCTAAAAACAAATACTATGCACTTATGACCAATAAGCAGGATATTCAGATTAAAGATGGCGAAAAGGTTTCCGGGTATGAGCTTGAGACTATCTGGCAGATTAAGGATGATTCGCATAGCGCATTTAGTGTTCAGGGCGAAAAGGGTAATGAAAAGGTAGTTGCAGTAGATGGAGCTAAAGTTAAGCTGCATGAGACTCTGTTTAAGAAAACCCTTACACAGGATGTTACTGTTGGCGGAGTATCTACAAAAGAACTTTACAATGGTGCCCCGAAAGAGGCAGGTCTTTTCTTCAAGGTTGGTTCTGTTGAGCTTATCTGTAGCAAAGAGTTAAATGAAAAAGGTGAATGTGAAGGAAATGAGGTTGTGAAAGAGACAGGTTCACTTAATCCTCTGTCTTTCCTTTCCAGCGTTAGAAAGAGTCGTATAATTCTTTGGGATAAATCAAGAATTATTGATGGCGATAATACTTACGATATTCATTATCAGAAGCCAACATCGGGTAAAAAGATTCTTCGTCCGGGTATGAAATTTAAGGTTGGTAAGACCTTTATGCAGAACCTGAACTTTGTATCTCTGATGCTTGCTCTGTTCTGCGGTACTGCAGCACTGCCACATATTCTTATCAGATACTACACCGTACCTAGTCAGTCTGCTGCTCGTAAATCTACGATCGTAGCGATTGGTGCAATTGGGTTCTTCTATGTTCTGACTCTGTTTATGGGGCTTGGGGCAATGACCAATGGTGTTATCAATATCGATTCCGGAAATATGTCTGCTCCATTAATGGCTCTTTCATTTGGTGTAGTACTATTCTCTATTATCTCTTCAATAGCATTTTCTACTGTACTTGGTACTGTATCGGGACTTATTGTTGCCGCTTCCGGTGCTGTTGCACATGACTTGTTGACCAACTTTATGGGTATAGATTTTACTGACACAGGTAAGGTTAAAGCCGGTAAGATTGCAGCGATTTGTGTTGGTGCTATTGCTATTGTTCTTGGTATCGCCTTTAAAGGTATGAACGTATCATTTCTTGTTGGTTGGGCATTTGCTGTAGCGGCATCTGCAAACCTTCCTGCTATTATGATGATTCTGTTCTGGAAACGAACTACATACCAAGGTGTTGCGGCATCAATCGTAGTAGGTATCGTTTCTGCTCTTACCATTATTCTGCTCTCACCGACTATGTTCGATAAATATGGCTATCTGAAGTCGGATGCTCCATGGGCGCTGGATAATCCTGGTATCGTTTCTATTCCTCTAGCGTTTATAACACTGATTGTTGTATCGCTTATGACAAATGGTACAGGTAAGACAGATGAAGAGTTAGAAGCTGAAAATGCGTAATTGTTTTTAGCTTGTGTTTTGAGACTGGGCCACCGTAAGGTGGCTCAGTTGTATTCAAAGTTAGCTAAGTTATTTAAAATGTTTTGGTTCTCATTTGAGGTGTTAAATAATGAAAAGGTTTAGAGTTACAATAACTGCTGTCTGTTTATTGCTGTGCTATCTTGGTTATACAAAGATAAGTTTTTTCCTGAGAAATCAGGAATTGCAACAAACTGCATTTAGTAGTGATGGCACAGATATCAAATGGGACAGAGAGTGGGTGCAGATAAAAGGGGGATATCTTTTACTTGAAGAGGCACTGCCGGATGATTTTGAAAACAGATTGAATCCGGATGCCATTATTATTCCTTTGGTAGCTAATGTTTCTGATGATGAATTTCAGGTGTTTGTAGAGACTAAGGATAAAAAGCTTATTGAAAGATATAAAAACTACAGTGATTTTGGTTTTGTAGCTGAAAATGAGAGAGCTAAGTATATAGAAGCGAATCCGGATCTTTTTAAGATTAGAAAAGATATTAAAGGGATAATAAAGACCGGTTATGCGGGGGATAAAAATCTAAAAACTATAAAAGACGGAGCAAAAGAAGCTGGAATAAAATTAACAAAAGGCGCTTTTTTTATTGAGGAGACCGCTGAGCCACCATCTATTATAGGTGGCGTTTTTATGGTGGTAATTGCAATACTGGGCCTGATAAAAGTAATGTTTTTATGGAAGAAAGAGACTCCTGAAAAGGTTTCAGGAGAAGAGTCAGTGTCTGAAATTGATTCTTCTGGTAGTGATGAGGTTAAATCCGAGTAACCGAGACCAGTTTGTCTGTATATTCGGTTAATTTTGCAGTTTTGTCTCGGGCTTCCTGAAGAGAAATATTTGATGACTGGACGTCATCTCTCATTTTATTAAAGGTTTCCAGCGAGTTTTGGCATGATGTCGTAATTTTAGAAGCGGCATCAGTGGCTTGATATGAATTTTGATTTATATTATTCATGGATTCTTCAAGGATATTAAAAATCTCATCGACATGTTTTTTGCATTGAGTGATGCTGTTTTTTTTGCTGTAACTTTCGATTTTTTCTGAAATGAGGACATCTGTGTCTTCTGTTAACCCTTTAAGGGTAGAGTCAATTTCGTATGTTGCTGAGCTGGTTTCCTGAGCCAGATTTTTGACCTCTTCCGCAACATTTGAAAAACCTGCTCCTTTTTCCCCAGCTCTTGCGGCTTCTATGGTGGCATTAAGCGCAAGAAGATTTGTCTGTTTTGCAATAATATGTATGCCGGATGATACTTTGCTTATGCGTTTTAATGTTTGTGCCAGATTGGTTAGATCATTTTCAATATCCGCAATGGCTTCAACCAGTTGTCGAACTGTATTTAATGATTCCTGTGCGGGGGCTTGTGATTGGTGAATATCGTCAAGCGATTGATTAACGGCTGTTATTATTTCATCGTAGTGTTTTTTTACCTCTTCGTTATATCCATCCAGTTTGTGAGAGTTATCGCTTAGTTCATTAAAAAGAGAGGTTTCAAAAGAGACTTTTTGAGTATTTGCATCCAGGTGGTTATTGATCTGCTCAATATGTTTTCCGATGCCGTTTGACCCGTTTTTGACCTGATTGATAGTTATCAGGTATTTATCTTCCAGCTCTTTTGCGGATATTTTATTTTTATTCTCTATTTTCATTTTTTTCTCTAACTGGTGTAGTTGATTCTTGCCGCACCCCAGTGTTTACCGTTAATAAATATTGGAGCGGATACTTCTTTAACAAGAGCAAAGTTACCGCCACCAAGATCACGACGATAAGTTTGTAGTAAGAACGGTTTTGTATTTTTGGCGGATTTTAGTCCTACTCTGTCATCGAATATTCTTCGATTGCGACAATTTGACATATTCCATTGCACATCATTTGTCTGTGGTTGAGACACTGATTTCATATGTGTGCCAATGTAACCATTGATATCACAGCAGACACTGGCAACAATATTGGGTAGTTTTCTTGATGCTTCTTCCTGAAAAGGTGGAAACAGTCTGTCTGTAAGGTCAACAAAAGAGGTAGAAAACTGTTCCGGATTTGTTTCAGGAATAGAATCGTAGGTAAAGTCGAACAGTTTTTCCTCAGAAATTTCACCTCGCGATATTGCTTCTGCAAGAGTCGATGATGCGTTTGAGGCCATTTCTTTGGCTAATTCAATATAAGGAGTGTCAACTGTTTCAACCCCTTCAACCGCCGTCATGGTAATTAATTCCTGCGAAAATTCCAGAAGGTTATTAAGTTTATCGCTGGTGGAATTAATGTTTTCATCTGATTCACGTATGCTGTCGGAAAGGGTATTTAGTTGTGAAACGGTTTTGTTTATTGCTCTGTCGATAGATTTAACTGAGTTGTTTGAGTATTCGGCTAGAACTTTTAGTTTTTCCAGAGTATTTACTGCTTTTTCTGAGCTGGAGGGGATTATGTCTATGTTTTCGTTTACTTTTTCTGAGAGTCTGGAGCATTCTTCTCCTTTTTTTTGCAAACCAATTGTGACTTGTTTTAGTTCACTTAGGATTTTATCAATTTCCTGTGTAGAATCGCTTGCCTGTTTTGCCAGTGTCTTAACTTCATTTGCAACTACAGCAAAACCTCTTCCAGACTCTCCTGCTCTTACAGCTTCAATAGTTGCATTTAAGGCCAGGAGATTTGTCTGTTTGGCGATAGTGCCGATTCTTTTAGCTACCTTTCTGACATTTGCCAGAGATATTGAGAAGTTGTCGAAATGGTTATTTATGGTTGTTGCAGTTTCTCCGAGAGTGAGCAGGCTGCGTACGGATTTGTCTATTTTTATACGGTTGGAGTGGGCAATAGTTTCGGCATTTTCTATTGCTTTATTAATATTTCCGGTGCACTGATCTATAGTGTGATTATTTTGGTCAAGGGTTGATGCAGCAATTTGCAACTCTTTTGTAAGGTCTGATTCTCTGGATACTTTCTCTGCAACTTCATCAACGCAGCCGGCGATGTCGACCACCTGAATGCCCAAGTGTCCGGCTGTGACTGCCGCCTGATTTATGACTCTGCGAAGTTCTTCAACTCTGACGCTGTTGTATTGCGAATCTTTTTTATTTTCTTTTTTCATTAATGGTGGTGGCATTAATAATTATCTCCATGTTACTTAGTCATGAGTAACTTTTAAATCGTATGTTAATCTTAGTGCTCCCCAGTGTTTGCCATTAACATACAGTGGTACTGAACAGTCTTTAACCAGCGCATATTCTCCGTTACCAAGAGGTGCTCTGTATGTCTGTAGTAAAAATGGTTTTGTGTTTTTGGCAGCGGCTAAGCCCACAGGGTCATTGAACATCATGCGATAGCGACTGTTTGTCTTATTCCACTCAGGATCATTTGGCCTTTGGGGGTGTGATCTGAAGTTCATGTGTCTTGGCATGTAACCGTTGATATCTACAGCTACGCAGGCTGTAACTCTGTCGTTTTCCAGTGCAGGTTCCTGAATTGGTGGAAGATGTTTGTCGCAGAATTCAGCGTATCTGGTCATTAGCTGTTGTGGATCGGTATTAGGAATAGGTTCGTAGTTTTGATCAAACAGATCTTGTTCGGTAAGTGAGCCTTTCTGAATTGCTTCTTCAAATAGCGTTTCAATTTGCTTTGCTTTACTTTTTACCATATCTATCATTGGAGTATCTACTGTAACAACTCCGGGAACAACCGTGTATCTGATTAGTTCTTCTGTCCATGTTCGTAGTGTTGCTGCACGATCTCTTGCTTTTGAAACGGTATTTCGGGCTTCCTCAACATCTGATGTCAGGTCATTGAGGCCCTCAACAGTTTTTTCACATTGTATATCGATCTCTTTAACCGCATGTACTATATCTGTTGATTCACTGTCAATATCGTGAACAGTGTTGCCGATAGATTCAATTACATCCTGAATTTGTTGAGTTCCTTTTCTTACTTCGTTGGCTGTTTCTTTGTTGGCATCGCCCTGAGAGATAAGTGCTTCGATCTGGGTGCTGAGGGTTGATAGGGTAGAGCTGATCTGAATAGTTGAATCGCCGGTTTTCTTTGCCAGATTTTTGACTTCTTCAGCAACAACAGCAAAGCCTTTGCCGGATTCGCCAGCTCTGGCGGCTTCTATTGTTGCATTGAGAGCCAGAAGGTTAGTCTGTTTTGCAATAGAGCTAATGGTTATTGCAATTTTGCGGACTTCTTTAAGGGCATTACTTAGCTCTGCCAGTTGGTCGGAGCTTTTTGTAACCGATTCAGTAAGAATCATAATGTCGCTTAAAGACGATTCGATTGTTACTTTGGAATCTTCGATGCTGGTGTTGGCGGTGTTTGCCAGTTCTTTGGCGTTATTTACTGCAGAATCAACCTTTTTATTGTTCTGCATCAGGATATTTGAGATTTCCTGCAGTTGTTTGAACATCTCTGTTTCATGTTCAATTTTTGCGTTAAGAATATCTACCCGACCTGCAATATCTACAACTTCTGTTCCTAAGCTGCCAACGCTACCTGCAGTTTTTTGCAAGGCGGCCATAACAACATCAGGATCAAAATCTCTGCTGTTTTCTTCATTCTTTTCTTTGTTATTGGAAAAGAAATTTTTAAAAAAAGATAATCCCATGTTTAAAGATCTTCTTCCTTATGTATGTTAAACAAAGTGTTTCTTATATCTTTGTATAGTTGATTATTGCAGAAATGTGTATTGCAACCGATTTTTTGAGAAGAAACCGTAATAAACTCTGCCAACCAACTCTCAGGTTTAAGTATAGAAGAAAAAAACAGAAATGAAATTTAAGATAAAAAATCTTTTTTTGCTATTGTTTGCTATTCTTAAATAGGTATAAAGATTCTGGTTGTTATTATGCTTAAATGGTGTTTTAGTTGGCTGACAGATTCGGAATTTTTAAAGTAGAATTTACATAACATTTTTTAAAGGCAGATTTTTATTATGGCCTCACCAGAGGGTGATAAAGATAAACTGAATAAGTTACGAAGTCGGTTTAAGGAAGAGTTGCCGGCAAAAATCGCAGATATTGAGTTTTGCTGGATCAATGTATTAAAAAACAATTCTAAAGAATCTCTGCATGCTATGTATCGCCTCGTTCATGATCTTTCTGCTTCCGGCGTTGCGCTGAAATATCCTCAGGTTAGTGAGCTTGCCAGAACAATTGATGTGGCTTTGCTTCCGGTTGTTGAGGGCGAAGAGCGTATTGGTGATGAGCTTAAAGACGTACTTGATGATTATCTTAAAGCGCTTTCCGACCTTGACCTTGATGATGATCCTGAAGTAGAGGTCGAAAGTTCTGATCAGTTGTTAGGTAGTGGTTATAAACTTCGAACTGAAGATTTTCTGGTTTACCTTTTAGAGGCTGATCGTGAGATATCTGAAGATATAGCAGATCAGGTAAGCCATTTTGGTTACAGAGTTGAAATATTTCATTCATTCATTGATCTTTTTACCAGCCTTAGTGATGATCGTGCACCAGATGTTCTGGTTATGTCGGTAAATATTCCCGGTGTGGAAATAACACCTGCTGAGGCTGCTGACCAGATAAGAAAAATAAGTTATAACGATCTTCCTGTAGTATTTCTTTCCGATAATGATGATATTGAGCATCGTTTGATGGCGGCCAGATCAGGTGCGGATGCCTATTTTGTAAAGCCTATTGATGTACATGAAATGATAGATCAGCTTGATAAGCTTACCGGTGAAGAAAAGGTTGATCCGTTGCACATAGTTATCGTAGAAGATAGCGCTACCCAGTCACTATATTACTCTTCAATTCTGGAAAGGGCAGGAATGGAGACCAGTGTTATCAATGATCCTCTGGAGATTCTCACAGTTATGGAAGAGGTCTCGGCAGATATGATCCTGATGGATATGTATATGCCGAAATGCAGCGGTATGGAGTTGGCAAAGGTAATCAGGCAGTTTCCGGCCTATGCCAGTATTCCGATAGTTTTTCTTTCAGCAGAGACTCAAATAGAGCGGCAACTGGATGCAATGAGTCTTGGTGGTGATGATTTTTTGACCAAGCCAATCAATCCTCCTCATCTTATTCGTTCGGTTGCCATAAGGGCTGAAAGAGCCAGAATACTTAGAACATTTATGATAACTGATAATCTTACAGGGCTTTTAAATCATACGAGAATAAAAGAACAGTTGATGCACGAAGTATCCAGAGCTGGACGTAAAAAAGGTGTTATGACCTTTGCAATGATAGATATAGATCACTTCAAAAATGTTAATGATACCCATGGGCATCATGTCGGTGACAGGGTAATAAAAAGTCTTGCTCGGGTTCTTCAGCAAAGATTGCGTCGCTCCGATTATATTGGTCGATATGGTGGTGAGGAATTTGCGGTTGTATTGCCGGATGCCGATGCAGAACTTGCGACAAGAGTTCTTGATGAGATCAGAAAGAACTTCGGAGGTATCAGGCAACACTCTCCCAAAGGAGATTTTGCAGTTACATTCAGTGGAGGAATTGCAACTTTTCCTGAGTGTAAAGATGCTACTGAGCTTGCTCTTGAGGCCGATAAAGCTCTTTATGTGGCAAAAGAAAGAGGCAGAAACTGCATAGTTAAATTCAGTAAATAATCGTTGTATATGGTAAAAAGATGGCTGAATATGTTTTTAAAGGATATATGTGTCAGGGTATTCACCTTGTAGATGGTGGTTATATAGGAGTAATGTCCTGGGATGTGGATAAAACCAAGTCGCATATATTTGAATTATGGTATTTTGATGGCAAAGGTACCAGGAATTGTCTCTATTCTTCTGAACCGGCTAAAGAGATAATATTGCCTCATTATAATTTTGATGATTATCATGAAGCTGAATTTTCAGAAAAATGGATAACCGATAATTTGCTTGAAATAACGGTTATCGGTAAAAAAGATAAAATTTCAATAAAAATAGAGGCGGAAGAGTGGCATTTATGGGGAAAGGCCACAATAGAAGGGGTAACTGAAAATAAATATCGCTATACGCATGAACCGGAGCAGATGGCATTTTGTCGGTCTGTAGAGATAGTCATTAATGGCAAAGCAGTAGAAGTGCAGAATGATCAAAGTGAGATATTATTTGTAGGTACTGCTCCAATGCCGAATAAACCTCTTCTGACAAAATGTATCAGAAGAGTTTATCCTCCCGAGTAGTTTTATTCTTACCGCTATCCTAAATTGATTTTAACTTTGTGATGAACTTTCTTTAACGCATCAGAAAGATTATTGCAGAAGTTTGATTTTCCAACCGATTCGATTATTCCTGCACGTTCCATTTTGTGCCTGACTTTGCTGTTTGCTCCGGAAATAATTACATTTGTGCCATAGCTTTTTAATTTATGAATAACCTCTTCCAGAGTAATAAGTCCGGTAACATCAATAAATGGCACCTCTTCCAGCCTTATAATAAGGTTTTTGATTTCAGTATTCGACATAGACAGAGCTTCTTCAAATTTTTCTGCAACCCCAAAAAAGAAGGGGCCATCAATAGTAAATATCATTATGTTATCAGGATTTAAAGGTATGTCAGTTTCATGATTATTGAAAATAATATCAGTTCTTGACTCCTGTTTTATCTCTACACTGGAAGCCATTCTTCTCATAAAGTGCAGGGTAGCAAGTATTACTCCTATATTTACAGCAATAACCAGATCGGCAAATACAGTGAGAGAGAAAGTAACCAATAGAATAACAATATCGGCTTTTGGAGCACCTTTTAGTATTTTAAAGAAATGTTTAGCTTCGCTCATATTCCACGAAACTATAAAGAGTATTGCCGCAAGTGTAGCCAGAGGAATGTCTTTTGCCAGTGGTGCAAGAAACATAAGAATCATAACAAGAGTTATTGAATGAACAATTCCTGCCAGAGGGCTGTTGCCGCCGTTTTTTATATTGGTGGCAGTTCTGGCAATGGCTCCTGTTGCAGCAATCCCTCCGAATAAAGGAGAGACAATATTGGCTATTCCTTGTCCGACAAGTTCCTGATTAGAGTTATGTTTGGTTCCGGTCATGCCATCTGCAACAACTGCAGAAAGTAGCGATTCAATAGAACCAAGCATGGCAATAGTAAATGCCGGGCCGATTAACTCAGTAATTTTAACTACAGTTATTTCAGGGATATTCAAATCAGGCAGGCCGCCGGGAATTCCTCCATCAAATGCAGAGCCTATGGTTTCTATACCTTTAAATCTGAATATCATATGCAGAGATGTGGTAGTCAGAAGGGCAATTAAAGGGGCTGGAATCTTTTTTATCCATTTTACTTTCGGGGTGATTACAAGGATCATCAGTGCCATTAGCCCAATTAGGGTGGTAGATAAATTAAGATGTGGTAATTTTTGTAAGATGCAGCTTAATTTGTCTATAAAATGTTCTCCGCTAACCTCTTTAAGGCCAAAAAAATTGGGCCATTGACCAATAAAAATTATTACAGCAATTCCAGATGTAAAACCAATGATTACCGGATCAGGGATATATTTAATAACCCCACCCATCTTGGTTAGGCCAAGAAGAATCAGAATTAATCCAGCCATAATTGTTGCTATTTGAAGGCCTGCAAAGCCGTATTTAGCTGTTATTCCGGAAAGAACAACAATAAATGCGCCTGTTGGCCCTGCAATCTGAACGTTTGTTCCTCCGAAGATAGAAACAATAGCGCCAGCAATAAAAGCAGTATACAGGCCTTGTGCAGGGGCAACGCCGCTGGCTATGGCAAAGGCCATTGCCAGAGGTAAAGCAACAATGCCGACAACAATTCCTGAAAAAATATTATTGATAATATTGTTTTTAGAAAAAGCCTTGTTTTTATACGCATCAATTATGGCGAGCATATGGCATATTCCTTAATACGATAACTATGGTTAAAAATCAGAGTACTTAGTGCTTATACCCTCCTGATAGTCAGTCAATATAGCGTTGGCGGACTACTGGAGCAGGAACCAAATATCATTGGATTACCAGCTAAAATCAATTTAATTCAGTACACTATTTATGTCGGGTATATTTTAAAAGTCAGGATTGGAAAAATCGTAAAGATAATCCTCAAGTGACACTCAATAAAAATAGCGGCCAACGTGTCCTTGTGTTTATAAAGTAGTGCTTGTGACAGGCGGTGCCTGAAAATATGAGATGCTTTATTGCCGCTGCGGATCGCTTATCCAAAAACAGTGAATTTTTGTATTGCTCCAATCCGTGAGGCGAATATGTTACAAAATTACTAATGATCTTACAATTAAACAAAATGACTTTTCTATAAGCGCTTGTTTTTTATTATGGTTATTACTATGTTTAAGAGTAGGATTTGAAAAGGAGTTTTGATATGCCAATGGATGATGACGAGCAGGAAGAGAATAGTCAAAAACGACTTCCGGAAGATCACCTGCACAAATCGGTAACGAAAGCCGGATTGATAATTTTGGCAATAGCTTTTTATATGTTGCTTTATCCTATGTGGGATGTACTTAAAGGTTATTCTGATGCAGAAGGGGTTTATGAGCCTCTTAAAGAGCAGTTTACCAGCCTGAAAAAAGAGCAGACTGAGTTGGCTAAAGCTGATCCGGAATCTCCGGTTATTGAAGAGTTGATAGAAAAGCAGAAGGTGATGCAGATTAAGCTGGTGGAAAAGCTCGGAGAATATCGATTTTTTCAGAGAAAATTCATCATATTTCTGGTGGTTATGTTGCTGTTTTTTCTTACAGGGATGATAACTGCTATTGTCGGTTTAGCTATGTGTTCGGAATATCGTTCTAATTTTAAGGAAGATAAGAAAAAAGATGAAGAAGAGGATGACGAAGAAGGCGGGGATAGAGAGTAACTTCGTTTCGGATGCTTATCAGTCAGTATAATCCCATTCTTTATGAGTCTGATTCGGCCTATTTATGCTATTATCGCGCAGGGTTATTCTCGTATTTATCAGTCAGGAATTATATGAAACCGATAAGAGCACTACTGCTGTTTTTGTTTTTACCTCTTTGTGTTTTTGCAGGAGAGAAAAAGGTAAATATAACAGCTGTATTTGATAGTTATGGAGATTCTGTTGCCGCTGATTTATGGGCACAGGTTATTTCCGAAACCAGAGGGTTGCTTAACGAAGAGTATAATATTGAATTTTCGGAAACATATATAGCAGTCGAAACAAAAGGAAAAAAGCGCAGATATGTAGATAAGATAAATGAAGAGCTGCAAAAAGCCGATGTCGATATAATTATAACAATGGGGGCTTTGGTTTCAGATGCAGCGTCAAAGGTGGAAAAACCATCAAAAAACATTATTGCTCCCATAGTAATTGACGCTAAGTTGCAGGGGTTTCCTGAGAATAAAAGTAAAAGCGGGACTATATTCAGTGGCCGGAATAACTTTACATACTTAACTTCTTACCAAACAGTTCAGAGGGATTTAGGAGCTTTTTATGAAATGCTTGGTTTTAAAAGTTTGCTTGTAATAGTAAATAAAAATATTACCAGCGCCTCTTTTTTTCAAAGATTAAGAAAATACAGTGAAAAAAACTCGATATTCTCAATAAATATTGCAGCTATTGAAGATGAAAGCGATATTGAAAAACTTGATTTGTCTGTTGCTGATGCTGTTTATTTTACCCCGTTGGGTGTTGCTGAAGAAACAAAGCAAATATTGATAGATAAAATTAATAAGGCCGGGATTCCGTCATTTTCTATGTATGGAAAAAGCGATGTGGAATCGGGGGTTTTAATGGCTGCTACAGATAACGATAACAATGCTCGTTTAGCCAGAAGGATAGCCCTTTCGGTTCAAAGCATATTGTCAGGGGAAGAGGCTGCTTATCTGTCTACTGATTTCAGAAAAGAGTTTGAGCTTGTAATAAATATGAAGACAGCAGCAGAAATCGGATTTTATCCGAATTGGGAGCTGCTTGCGGAAGCTGAACTTATAAATGCAGACAGAGGGCGGAATTTTCCGGATATGAGTATGCGGAATCTGGTAGATCTGGCTATTAAGAATAACCTTTCACTGGAGTCGGCAGGTATAGGTCTTAAGATGGGAGAAGAGAATGTAAGTTCTGCAGCGGCAAAGTTAAGACCGAAAGTGGGTTTGGGCTTGACTGAGGTTAGACTTGATGAAGAACATGTTTCCCCTTTTCAGTATCAAAACGAAACCAGGGCAGGGATTTCAATAGAGCAAGTGGTATTTTCGGAGATGGCTTGGGCTGGATATTCAACCGAGAAGTTATTACAAAAGGCTCGTAGTGAGGAGTATAAATCCTATAAAAAAGATATCGTTTATCAGGCTGGAAAGTTATATTTGACTCTATTGCAGATTGATTCACTTAAGAAAATAGCCCTTGGTAACCTGAAGATAACCAAAAACAATCTCAGATTAGCGCGGTTGCGGGAGTCGGTAGGTTATTCCGGTCGCGCAGATATTTATCGTTGGCAGAGTGAGGTTAATAACGATAGAAAGGAACTGGCTCAGATAATATCTGCATATAAACAGATGTTGATTAAGTTAAATGCAGTTATTGGGGCTGATCAGGAGAAGGAGTATAACCTGCAGGAGCCGGATAAAGATGGTTCATTTCCGCTTTTGTGTAATGGGAAAATTCTTAAATATATTGAAAATCCACGTTCATTTGCTGTTTTCAGGGATTTTGCTGTAGAGCAAGGATTAGAATCATCCAATAAGGTCAGGCAGATCGAAAATACTGTAGCAGCTTTAAAAAAGGGGTTGTTAGCGGTAAAAGCGGATCGTTATATTCCTAATATTGGAATTAAAGGTGAGGTTTCAGAGTTATTGGATTATTCCGGTGCAGGTGGACAGATGCTTTTAGGAAAGGATGAGACTAGCTGGAATCTCGGTTTATCCGTATCGTGGGATCTTTACTCCGGCGGTAGTAAATCTGCCGATATTCGCAGAGGAGAGTTTCGTTTGCATAAGACAATGGTGGACCTCAAGGCTTTTAAAGAGGAAAAATCGGCTCAGATCAGGGCTGCTTTGCAAAAGATTTCCGGCTCTTATCCAGCAATAAAGTTTAGTAAAGATTCTGCTCTGGCGGCAGCAAAAAATCTGGAGTTGGTGCAGGATGCCTATGCAAAAGGAGCGGTATCGGTTACAGAACTTATCGATTCACAGAATGCAGCATTTGTTGCCGAACAAGCAGTAGTTAAGTCAAAGTATGACTTTTTGCTGGACTACCTTGATTATCAGCGTGCAGTCGGGGTATTTTCCATGCACTTTTCAAAGGCAGATGAAAATAGTTGGTTTGTAAGGTTAAACAGCTTTTTTAAAAAGCGGGGAATAGATATTAGAAGATGAAACGTCAAATAGCAAATGGCTGTGCCGTTTTAAGTATTTTGTTCTTATTGGTGGCAGGCTGCAAAGATAAGAATAAAGCTCCTTTGAAAGAGATAATAAGGCCAGTTAGATATCAGTTGGTTACTCAATCAGATACAGGTGTGAGTAAGGGTTTTTCAGGCATGGCTCAATCTGCACTTCAGGCAACTATGAGCTTTAAGGTTTCAGGAACAGTAAAAAGAATAGCTATAAAGGTTGGTGATCAGCTAAAAAAGGGAGATGAAATTGCTGTTCTTGATGCGCGTGATTACGAATTAAAGGTTGCTGAAATAAGTGCAGGAGTTAATAGAATAGAATCTCAGTTGCGTAATGCCAGAGCAGTTTATAAAAGATCGCGCAAGCTATATGAGCATCGCAATATTTCCCGTAATGATTATGATGCAGCCAAGGCAGCATATGAATCGACACAGTCATTGCTGGAATCCACTAAAAAACAGTTACAGCTGGTCAGAAGGCAGTTGCAGTATACTAAGTTAAAGGCTGATGAAAAGTGCAGCGTAGCAGCTAAGTTGGTTAAAAGAAATGAGAATGTTGCTCCGGGGCAGCCTGTAGCAATATTGAATTGCGGTGACAGAATCGAGGTGGAGACAGCGGTACCGGAAATATATATATCCAATGTAAAAGAGAGCGAAAAGGTAAAAGTTAGATTCGATGCCTTTCCTGAAAAAATATTTACAGCGAAAGTATCCGAGGTTGGAGTGGCTTCGGTAAGCAGCCTGACGGCATTTCCTGTAACGGTGATTCTTGATAAGGGCAGTAATGGTATCAGGAGTGGTATGACTGCCGAAGTTATGATTCCGGTAGATGATAGTGAAGAAACGCTATATATAATCAATCCAAAGGCTGTTCAGCATGATGGGGAAAGCACATTCGTATATAAGCTGACCTCTTTAGGAGTTGGAGATAATTCAGTATATACCGTATCTAAAGACAAAGTATTAATTGGAAAGCTGCGTGCAGATGGAATAGTTGTAAAGGAAGGTCTATCAGATGGAGATATGATAGTTACAGCAGGACACAGAACACTTTATCCGGGAATAAAGGTTAGGCTGCTGGAGACAGAAGGTAGCAAATGAACGTAACTCGTTATGCAATAACAAATAATCGAGCTACTTGGATTACGCTGCTGGTATTGATAATTGGCGGCATTATTTCCTATGTCAAAATGCCGCGTGCGGAAGATCCTGCATTTATTATCAGAGTGGCTGTTGTTAAAACATTTTTTCCCGGAGCAAGTCCTGCTCGTGTGGAAAGGTTAATAACAGAGAATCTGGAAAAATCTATACGAGAGATGCCGGAGTTGGATTTTGTTCACAGTGAATCCCGTACAGGAGTTTCCGTTATCTATGTTAATGTAAAAGAAAACTTCACTAATATGCAGCCTATATGGGACAGGTTAAGGCGTAAAGTTGAAAGGACAAAGCCTGATCTTCCTGAAGGGATAATCGGCCCTATTGTAGATGATGAGTTTGGCGATGTGTTTGGCATTAATATCGCAATAACCGGAGATGGCTTTGAATATGCCGAGATGGAAGATATTGCCGATGAGGTCAGGAATGAGTTGCTTCTTATTGATGAAACAGCAAAGGTAGAAATACATGGTCGACAGGAAGAGCGTATTTTTATTGAATATCGTAACTCGAAACTATCGGAGATAGGAGTTTCAGCGGCTCAGTTGTCGCAGATTCTGCAAGGGCGCAATATTCTTATTTCCGGCGGTAGTATTTTATATGAAGGGGAGAGAATTTCTCTGGAACCTTCCGGTAATTTTGAATCTATTGATGACCTTAAAAAAACCATTGTAAGTATTCCCGGCAGGCCGGAACTTGTTTATTTGGAAGATTTGGTAAAAATCACCCGTGGTTATATTGATCCTCCGGATATAAAAGTAAGAGCAACAGGTGAGCCTGCATTGGTTTTGGCTGTATCTTTAAGAAAAGGAGGGAATATATTAACGCTTGGTGAAAAAGTAAGAGATGTATTAGATAGATTGCAGGCAATTTATCCACATGGAATAGAGTTTGAAACAGCTACTTTTCAGCCGGATGTGGTTAAAAAAAAGATCGATGATTTTGTTATGAATTTGGGGCAGTCTGTACTGGTTGTAGCATTGGTAATGTTGCTTACTCTCGGATTCAGAACAGGGCTTGTTGTATCAAGTTTGGTTCCTGTAACCATTGTAATCAGTATTTTAATAATGGCTGTATGTAAAATATGGCTGGATCAGGTTTCTCTTGCGGCACTTATAATATCGTTAGGGATGTTGGTGGATAATGCCATAGTGATTGCCGAATCTATAATGGTAAGAATGCGTGAAGGGCAGCAAAGAATAGAGGCAGCCATAGATTCCGTCAGTGAGTTAAAAATATCGCTGTTGACGTCATCCTTAACAACATCGGCAGCTTTTTTTCCTATTTATCTGGCGGAGTCAATGACGGGAGAATACACGGTCTCAATCTTTAAAGTAGTTACTATAACCTTGTTATGTTCGTGGGTTCTGTCTCTCACATTTGTGCCTCTTGTATGTGTTCTAACGATAAAGATTAAAAATCAGAAAAACCACGATATTTTTGATACTGTTTTTTACAGAATTTACAGAGTTTTTTTGGGATTGCTTATCAGAAATCGCATAAAGGTTCTTTTGTTAACAGTTGTTATTTTTGTATTGGTTATTGGGGCATCGAAAGAGGTGCCGCAGATATTTTTTCCTCCATCAGATAGAGCATTCTTTCTTGCTGAGTATGAGCTTCCGCCAGGAACGGCAATAGAAAAAACCGAAGAAGTAGTAAATGATTTTGAAAGGTTTTATAAAGAAGAACTTATGCAGAATAAAGATAGTCATAGAGGAATTACACAGTGGACAAGTTATATTGGTCGAGGAGGGCCGCGTTATGTAGTTAACTATAATCCAAAGGTTCTTAGTCCGGATTATGCAGTACAGTTTATTAATGTAACCTCGCAAAAAGATATACCTTATATAATGGAAAAAATAAATAAATACGCTTTTGATAACTATCCCGAATTGCATCTTCGTCTTAAAAAGAAAGATATGGGGCCGCCGGTAAACTCACCTGTTGAGATACGCATAAGCGGAAAAAATCCTGCAAAATTATTTGATATAGCGGCAGCAGTTAAGAATAAAATGAAGGCAGTAGGTTCAAGTCGTAATATTAAGGATGACTGGGGAAGCAGAACCAAAAAGATCCTCGTTAATGTTGATCAGGAGCGAGCCAGAAGAGCAGGCCTTGCCAGTCAGGATATTGCCTTATCTTTAATGTCCGGCCTTAGTGGTTGGGAAATGACTAAGTATCGAGAAGATGACAAGATAATTCCCGTTGTACTCAGAACTCTGGAGTCTGATAGAAAAGATCTTGGTAAACTTGAGCAGTTAAATGTGGCATCTCAGGCAACTGGTGTGAGTGTGCCGTTAAGTCAGGTGGCGGATCTAAAAATGGTATGGGAATATTCCAAGATAAAAAGGCGAGATGGAGTAAAAACCATAACCGTTTCGGCAGATCCTGTAGAAGGATATACTGCTCTGGATGTAATAACCGGAATGCAGGCATGGCTTAATGAACAGAATGATCAGTGGGGATATGGTTATCGTTATGAAATAGGAGGAGAGGTAGAGACAACAGTAAAATCTAGTCAATCTATTGTAGATAAATTACCAATTGCCGGTTTGATAATAATAATTTTGCTGATATTCCAGTTTAACTCCGTCAGAAAGTCGCTTATCGTGTTGGCTACAATTCCTTTGGGGATGATAGGTGTTGTAATCGGATTAATTCTTTTGGACTCCTATTTTGGTTTTATTACTTTGCTTGGAGTGGTTTCGCTTTCCGGAATTGTTGTAAATAATGCCATTGTTCTCATTGAAAGAATTCAGATGGAGATTGAAGAGAATAAAAGGCCGGTTAAGGAAGCCATTATCGAAGCTTCGCAAAGACGGTTGCGTCCTATACTGTTGACTACAGCAACAACTATAGGAGGATTATTACCTCTTTATTTTGGTGGAGGAGTAATGTGGGAGCCAATGGCAATAGCAATTATTTTCGGGTTGCTTTTTTCAACCGTTATGACTTTAGGCGTTGTGCCGACAGCTTATTCGCTGTTGTTCAGAAAAACTAATGAACATTGATGTTTTTATCGCCGATTTTATTTGAAAGATAAAAGATCTGAATTACCCCCCTTGTTTACAGGTGGATAGTCTTGATCTTTGGCAATACTTGCGGCAGGGAGATCAAATTGATCATATTCGGATATAGAATACTTAATGATGTGAGTTTCAGGATAACGCGATATTAATGGATTATCATTCGATCCGCTGACATCACTATTGGCATTTGCAGAAAATGTTAGCAGTAAAAGTATGGAAAATAAGGTGGCGTTCAGGTGTTTCATCTGGAGATTCCTTAAAAAAATTTATTATTACACGACTTTTCTAAAGCATGCGCTGAATCTTCTAACCGATGGTTCTTCATTATCAATATAATCACTGAAAAAAAGCTTTTGAAAGCCATTTTCGGCAAATTGGTTAACTTCACTTCTTGTCAGAGGCCAGGGCATTTGTCCTTGATGTTCATCTTCTCCTCTTGCTCTAGTGATAAATAGTATATAACCACCTGTAGCAACCAGTCGGCAAATAGATGAAATTGCCTGCGAGCGAAGTTCAGGTGGCAGTACCTGAAGTGTGTATGACTCCTGTACCAGGTCAAATGTTTCCAGCCATTCAGATGGCAGGTTGAAAAGATCCGCCTCTGTATATTTGACTTTGGATTGGGGGAATCTTTTTCGGCACTCACTTATTGCAGTAGGGGAGATATCGAAGGCGGAGGTATTAAACCCCTTGCTTGCAAGCCACTCTGCATCATCACCAAGTCCACAGCCCACTTTAATTGCTTTTTTACCAAAATGGATGTGGTTAACGGAATCGTATAGTTTTATCAGATTGGGGTTGATGCAGCGGTCTGCCCAAGGAATGATTGCTCCATCGGATACCGATAAAGAGTAGAGTTGTTCAAACCATTCCAAGGGTTTGTTTGCATCTACAGCAGCGGTTGCCAGTTTTCTGGCTTGATTGCGTCTGCTATCCATTAATGGTTAGTCGATATAAGAGCAGCAATAATCGACAGCTGTTTTTATATTCACGGAAAACTGTGAGTTGGCTGGTATTTCAAACGATTCGCCGCCATTGATTGTTTGCCAGTTATCACTGCCGGGAAGCTTTATATCAAGATTACCGTCCATTATTTCCATTATCTCTTTGGCTGCGGTATCGAAGGTGTATTCACCGGGCATCATAAATCCCAAGGTTTTTTTGCTGCCGTCATCAAATAATACTGTGCGGCTGATTACTTTGCCTTCGAAGTAGACATTGGCTTTTTTGATAACGGTTACGTTTTTAAATTCCGACATTGTTTTTTCCTTTATTTTGAAAAATAGAATAATTTTCTGGCGCTATTTATACCGCATTTCTGGTATTTGTTATAGGCTTGGGCGGCAGATTCATGTATTTGTTTGGCAGTTGCCTGTTTGGCAAAGCTATTCAGAATTGCATCTACGGTATATGCCTCAGGAGCCATATTGCTGTTTGTTAGGATTAGCGGGTTAACATTCCAGTAAAGCAGTTTTTCTTTAAAGTATCTGTTGCTTTGGCAGGCTAGTACAATTGTGCTTTTGGCTGGATTATCCTTCTGGGGGTGGATGCTGTTTAGTTTTGGCATTTCGGTAAGGGTATTGTTGTCGGAGAGATTATAATCCATAAGTATATCGTGACCTATATAGCCAATCAGATGAGCGTTGCTTCCGGCATGGACTTTTGTGTTATTGATAGTTATTGTTTCAGGTGTATTTCCTGACGCATGAGCCGCAAATTTTTCAACAGCCTTGTTTATTGTTTTTCCATCCCAAGCATCTGCAACCACATAAAAATCTGTTTTTTTTCCATTTATAGTAAACGTTTTGAGTAAAACAATTCTTTCCAATATTGCCTTATCTTTTGTGGATGTTGCCGGAGTTAACTTCCATCTTTTTTTCTTTGTTAGAAAAGTTTTAAGACCGTATAAGGCTCCCCAGTAAAGATTGTTTTGTGGCTGTTGTCCGTTCCCAATTTTATCAGGAACTCGAGCTATCCACTGATATTTGTTATCAGCCAGAGCTACCGAGATATGAGCAACAATAGGTTTTCCCTTATCAATATCTTTCAGGATTCTTTTGCGAACATCTTTATAAGGTGTTGCAGAAACAGTAGAACAGCACAATATCAGCAATAGTACGAAGGTTCTTTTTAAGGTGATTGTTTTAAACATTCTTTCCTCTTGGATTGTTTCATTGTCCGGCATTTAATATTGCATCATTATTGTGATAATTGGCTGTTTATTAAGTGTAACTGCTATCAAGGGTAGTCATAAACAAGAGCAAATGTTGCGCTCGCATTTTCTTTGTTCGAAAACGCTAAATACATCTCCATCGTTTTAAGTATGTAAGTATAATGGGTAAGTAGTTGCTATTAAAGTATCGCCCAATGCCGGATATTTGACTGCTGTGATTTTATAAATGTTACGGATGTCACAGTTTTGACGATTTCATGTTTGGGTATAGCTGATTTTACTTTATTCAATGTTCTTATTTATGTATGTTATGAAATAACAGGCTTGGTACTGATACCTGTTGCTTATTCTTTGAGCCACACTTATTTGCATGGAGGCAATAGTGGTTAAAACCTCTCTCTTTATAGCTGTGATCCCTCTTTTTGATTTGTTATTCAGTGATTTTATGGCATATATATTGCTTGGTGAGTATTGCTGTAACTCATCAATGCAGGTTGTTGCATTAATAAAATTTGGTGGTGTCGAAAAATGAAGTCGATAAAAAAGCAAAACGGTCTTAGTAAGCTGATTCTTATAATAATAATTCTGGTTGTCGTTTTGCTGGGTGCGGGAGGGGCTGTGACAGCTATTTTATTTGCAGGCGGAGATGACGATGCCGTTATAGAAGATATAGGAGTTGAGGAGAATGCGGAAAACCCTGAGGATGAGAAATCTGAAAATGTTGATGCACAGGGTAATCTGAAGCAGGCATTGTTCTGGTCGATTGAGCCTCCTTTAGTGGTAAATTACGATAATTTCGGTAAAAAGGGTTACCTGCAGGTGGCAATATCGGTAATGACCTATGATGGCAGTGTGCTGGACAGGGTAAATAAGAATTCTCCGGTTATAAGGCATAGCCTTATAGTGCTGTTTAATGGTAGGAAATATGGTGATCTTATCGGCCCTGAAAACCAGTTGCGAATGCAGCAGGAGTGCCTTGATGAGATTAACCGTGTGCTGGTTGAGTTTACGGGACACGGCGGTGTTAATAATGTCTATTTTACCAACTATGTGATGCAGTAGGAGTTGTAGATGGCAACGCATGACATATTAAGTCAGGATGAGATTGATGCGTTACTGCATGGTGTCGATGGCGGCGATGTAGATACTGAAGGTGGTGGCGGCGATGATGAAGGCGTACATCCTTTTGACTTTGCCAATCAGGAACGGATTGTTCGTGGCAGAATGCCGACTCTTGAGATGATTAATGAACGTTTTGCCAGGCTCTTCAGAATCGGACTTTTTAATATGATCAGAAGAACGCCGGAAGTTTCAGTTGGCGGTGTTGATATGATGAAGTTCGGAGAGTATGTACACACCCTGTTTGTTCCTACCAGCCTTAATCTGGTAAAACTTAATCCTTTAAAAGGAACGGGCTTGATAATAATCGACCCTAAGCTGGTATTTATTATTGTTGAGAACTTTTTTGGGGGGGATGGTCGTTATTTCACAAAGATTGAGGGGCGCGAATTTACCCCGACAGAGCAGCGGGTAATCCAGTTGGTTTTAAATCAGGCATTTGAAAACCTTTGTGATGCCTGGGCTCCTGTGATGAAGATAGATTTTGAGTTTATGAATTCCGAGGTTAATCCGCAATTTGCCAATATTGTAAGTCCGTCGGAGGTTATTGTTGTAAGCACCTTTCATATTGAATTGGATGGTGGTGGAGGTGATTTTCATGTAACTCTGCCATATAACATGGTAGAGCCTATAAGAGAGCTGCTTGATGCCGGTGTGCAGAGTGATAGAAATGAAGTTGATGATCGCTGGACAGTCTCTCTTAAGGATGAGATGAAATCAGCAGAGATCAACCTGCAAAGTACTCTGGTGGATGTAACTCTGCCTTTAACAGATGTTATGAAAATGCAGGCTGGAGACATAATTCCTGTGGAGTTGCCTGAGAAAGTAACGATAATGGCAGAGGATGTGCCGGTGTTCAGGGGGCGCTACGGTACACATAATGGCAATGCAGCGATAAAGATTACAGATACGATTGCTCTGGATGATTCCAGAAGCAGGGCACTGGTTGCAGGAGAAAAACAATGAAAGATGAAAACGGCCTTGAAGTAGGTGATGAGTGGGCTGCAGCTATGGAAGAGCAGACCGGAACGGCAGAAGGTGACGAAATAGATCCTGATGAGATTATGGCAAATGTCTCTCCGGCGCCCATGGAAAATCTGGTCTCGGAAACGGTTGCAGCAGGTGACGAGGATGTAAATCTTAATGTAATTCTTGATATTCCGGTTGACCTTTCTATGGAAATAGGCAGAACCAGAATCAGTATTAGGAACCTGTTGCAGCTTAATCAGGGATCAATTGTGGAGCTGGACAGGCTTGCTGGTGAGCCATTAGATGTAATGGTAAACGGTACCCTTATTGCTCATGGTGAGGTTGTAGTAGTAAATGAGCGTTTTGGTATCAGGTTAACGGATGTTATAAGTCCGGCAGAGAGAGTGAAGAAGCTCAAATAACACTATGATGAACCGCAAGATAAAAAGGCTTGAAAAAATACTTTGTATAATCCGGGTGACCATGGTTTTGGGGTTGTCCGGTTTTGTTGCTGTTGCCGAAGCTGCTGTAGAGAAGACAGGTATTAAAGATGTAACTTCAGTAACAGGAAAGGCTGCCAAAAAGATTGGCAGCAATGTGCCTTCATCCTTAGGGGCGCAGTCGCTATTGCAGATGATACTCGGTTTGGCATTTGTGGTGGGTCTGGTTCTGTTGCTGGCATGGTTTAGTCGCAGATTTGGCAAAAAACAGCTAACAGGCGGACTCCAAATGAATATACTGGGGAGTCTTAATCTTGGCAGCAGAGAAAAGATCGCCCTTGTTGAAGTAGGTGATAAGCAGATATTAATTGGTATTACTCCGGCAGGCATTAGTAATCTGCACACATTTGATGAGCCTGTTATTGATACCTCCAAGGCGGAAAATATTGCTCCCAATCAGTTTTCGCAGATTTTGGGTCAGGTTCTGCAAAGGGGTAAATAATGATAGGGAGAAAGCAATGAATAGATGCTTAGGAATAATTAAAAAGCTTCTAAGGCTGACTTTGATAATTTCACCATTGTTACTTCCTGCTCTTGCCCTTGCCGATACAGCGGTTTCCACTGATCCTGTCGCAGGTGGAGGGCTTGAGACCATAACCGTAAAACCAAATGCAGATGGTTCGCAAACCTACAGTGTAAATATCCAGATAATAATACTGATGACAGTATTGACGCTGCTGCCGGCAATACTGTTAATGATGACCTCTTTTACCAGAATAATAATAGTTCTTGGGTTTATCAGACAGGCAATGGGTACTCATCAGACTCCTTCCAATCAGGTACTGTTGGGGTTGTCACTTTTTTTAACCATGTTTGTTATGGCTCCGGTGATTGATCGTATAAACAGTGAAGCATTGCAGCCTTATATGAAAGATGAGATCCAGATTCAGGACGCCATACTCAAGGCAAGACCAGCGGTTACCGACTTTATGCTGGCTCAAACACGCGAGTCGGATCTGGAGCTGTTTGTCTCGCTGGCAGGTATTGAGGAGGTTAAATCGCTTGATGATGTACCATTTACTGTGCTTATTCCTGCATTTGTCACCAGTGAGCTGAAAACGGCATTTCAGATAGGATTTATTATATTTCTTCCGTTTCTGGTGATTGATTTGGTGGTTGCCTGCACACTTATGTCCATGGGCATGATGATGCTATCGCCGATGATAATATCTTTGCCATTCAAGATTATGCTCTTTGTTTTGGTAGATGGCTGGTCACTGGTAATCGGAACACTGGCTGCAAGTTTTAATTTTGGCTGACAGGAAGCTTTTATGAGGAGATGGGTATGACACCTGAAACTGTTATAGAACTGGCTCAGCAAACTCTTATGATTGGAATAATGCTGGTTGCACCGCTTTTGCTTTCTGCTCTGGTAATAGGGGTTTTGATAGGGATGTTTCAGGCGGCCACCCAGATAAACGAGCAGACACTCAGCTTCGTGCCGAAGATAGCCGCAATGGCGGCAGCCCTGTTTATTGCGGCCCCGTGGATGCTATCTGTAATAATAGATTTTACCCGCGAGCTGATAAGTAATATCCCCAATGTTATAGGTTAACCCGGATTTAACTTATGGACTTTACCACTGCAGAAATAACCGGATGGGTTGGTCGATATGGTTGGTTATTTATGCGTTTAAGCGGTTTGATGATATCCGCTCCATTCTTTTCACACAGGCTAATTCCGGTAAGAATAAAAATAGCCCTGACTCTTGCCTTGACGATAATGATGGCGCCAATGGTGGATACAGTTCCACAGGTAGAGCCACTTTCAGTTATGGGGCTTATAATCAGTGTTAACCAAGTGATTATAGGTATAGCTATGGGATTTTTGATAGGGCTTGGTTTTAGCGTAATCGTCATGGCAGGCGAGAACATATCTTTTAAAATGGGCCTTGGTTTTGCAACCATGGCAGACCCTCAGAACGGCACATCGGTACCTATACTCAGTCAGTTTTTATTAATATTGTGTACTCTTATGTTTCTCTCCATTGGCGGTCATGTGATTCTGCTGGAGATACTTGTAACCAGTTTTAAGTCACTACCTATAGGTGTCACCGGGTTTTCCACCGAAGGAATGTGGAAAATTATCACATGGGGTAGCGCCATGTTTGCAGCATCAATAATACTATCTTTGCCGGTAGTTGTTATTTTGACACTGGTAAATCTGGCGCTTGGAGTAATGACCCGTGCTGCGCCAACTCTTAATATATTTTCTGTCGGTTTTCCAATATCGCTTCTGCTGGGCTTGGTAATGGTTCTTTATGTACTATTGCCGGCATTGTCTAATCAGATGACAGCTATCTGGCTTGAGTTATTCAGCTATCTGCGTCATATCCTTGGGATTGCTTAGGTTGGTCTTTAAATAAGGTATAAGATATGGCAGAGAATGAAGACGGTCAGGAACAGAGTGAACAGCCCACGGAGAAACGCAAACGTGACTCCAAAGAGAAAGGGCAGGTTCCGCGGTCGAAGGATCTGACCACAGCGCTGCTGCTTATGGCGAGCGTATTAGCACTGTACCTGTTTGGCAACTATATGGCGCAAGGGTTAATAGAGCTGTTTCACTACGCATTCAAAATAAATCGCGAAGTGATATTTGACGATAAAAGTCCGGTTATATATATGCAAACCTCATTAATAAAAGGACTGTTATTGGTTGCACCAATGGCTATTATGCTGTTTATAGTAGCCATAGTCGCTCCGGCACTTTTGGGGGGGTGGACATTCAGTGCCGAGGCGTTAACTCCAAAGCTGGAAAAACTCAGTCCTCTTTCCGGTTTAAAAAGAATGTTTGGTTTAAATGCTGTGATTGAGCTTATAAAAAGCATAATCAAGGTAGTTGTTGTTGGGTTGGTATCGTTGTGGGTTTTCTTCTTTTTTAAGGATGATTTTTTACAGCTAACCAACGAGCCTTTAAAAATGGCTATAGGTCATTCTATCAGTATTTTCTTTTGGGCGTTTTTTATGTTTTCTGCCTCGCTATTGCTGATTGTCGCAGTAGATGTGCCGTATCAGCTCTATCAGCATAATAAAAAACTGAAGATGACCAAGCAGGAGGTTAAAGAGGAGTATAAACAGACTGAAGGAAAACCGGAGGTTAAAGGCAGGATCAGACAGCTGCAAAGGCAGATGGCAAATGCCCGTATGATGCAGGATGTGCCTGATGCCGATGTAGTAGTAACAAACCCGACACATTACTCTATTGCACTGAAGTACGATCAACTGAATATGAAAGCGCCACTGGTAGTAGCCAGAGGAACAGATCTGGTTGCGGCAAAAATAAGGGAGATAGCCATAGAGAATGAGGTGCCATTGTACGAAGCGCCGCCGTTGGCACGGGCTTTGTATTATACAACAGATATAGGGGATGAAGTCCCCTCCGGACTGTATGTCGCAGTAGCCAAAGTATTGGCATACATCTTCCAGCTAAAGAATATGAAACAGAGCGAAAAAGAGCAGTTTACAAAGCCGGAAGTGGATATTCCAGAAGAATATCAGAGATATACGGAGATGGGTAAGAGGTCTGATGAATAGCAGATAACAGTTGAAGAGAGATTATGGCAGCAGATGCATTGGCACTAAGCAGGAAAGATACAATAGTCAAAGGAATGGCGGCTCCGGTTCTGGTTGTCGCATTATTGGCGATGGTAATAATACCTTTGCCGCCGCTGATGCTTGATGTCCTGTTTACATTTAATATCGCCCTTTCACTGGTAATACTTCTGGTTACAGTTTATGTGTTAAGACCACTTGAATTCAGTGTTTTTCCAACTGTTCTTCTGATCGCGACCCTTTTCAGGTTGGCAATGAATGTTGCTTCAACACGGGTGGTATTGCTTAACGGACATACCGGAGCAGGTGCAGCAGGTAACGTTATTGAGGCGTTTGGGCAATTTGTGATCGGTGGCAACTATGCGGTCGGTTTTGTAGTGTTCGCAATTCTTGTGATTATCAACTTTGTAGTAGTTACCAAAGGTGCGGGAAGAATCTCCGAAGTTAGCGCAAGGTTCACACTGGATGCCCTTCCGGGTAAACAGATGGCAATCGATGCTGACCTTAATGCCGGATTAATTGATCAGGATGAGGCAAAGGCAAGGCGGGTTGATGTAGCGCAAGAGGCGGATTTCTACGGAGCAATGGATGGCGCCAGCAAGTTTGTGCGAGGCGATGCTGTTGCCGGGATTCTTATTCTGTTTATAAATATATTTGGTGGTATAGCTGTTGGCACTATAGAGCATGGACTCTCGTTTGTGGATGCCATGAAGTTCTACTCCCTTCTGACTATAGGTGATGGTCTGGTAGCCCAGATTCCGTCTCTGGTAATCTCAACTGCTGCAGCAATGCTGGTGACTCGTGTCTCCAAGTCTGAAGAGATGGGGAAGCAGGTTATCTCGCAAATGTTTGCAGACCCGAAAGCGCTCTGGATTACCGGAGGTATACTGGGAGGGATGGGCATTATTCCGGGGATGCCAAACCTTGCTTTTCTGTTTTTGGCTGCAGCCTGTTTTGGCGGTGCTCATTTTCTGGGGATTAAGAAGAAAGAGACAGATGCTGCAAAAGTAGTCGAGGAAAAACAGAAGCAGGTGCAGGAGCAAAAGCAGGTGCAAGAGGTTTCCAGACCAGAGAATAAAGAGCTCTCATGGGATGATGTGCCAGCTGTAGACTTGTTGAGTCTTGAGGTGGGTTATGGCTTGATTCCTTTGGTAGATAAGGCCCAGGGAGGAGAGTTGCTGGAAAGAATAAAAGGTGTAAGGAAAAAACTATCTCAGGAGCTTGGTTTTTTAATTCAGTCGGTTCATATTCGCGATAACCTTGATCTGAAGCCAAACTTTTACAGAATAAGTGTTTTGGGTGTGCCTTCAGGAGAGGCGGAGATAGTTCCGGGTAAGGAGTTGGCAATAAATCCGGGAAATGTTCGCGGTCAGATAAACGGTACGCCAACTAAAGATCCTGCTTTCGGTCTTGATGCAGTCTGGATTCCGTCCAATCAGCGTGATTATGCTCAGACCATGGGTTATACAGTTGTTGATGCCAGTACAGTAATGGCGACTCATCTCAGTCAGATAATTCAGGATAATGCTTATCAAATGCTCGGGCATGACGAGGTGCAAAAACTTCTTGAGATGCTGGGTGAAAATTCACCGAAGCTGGTAGAAGAGCTGGTGCCAAATACATTGCCGCTGAGTGTAATCGTAAAGGTTATGCAGAATCTTCTGGAAGAGAAGATACCTGTCAAAGATATTCGCACAATAGTCGAAACTCTGGCGGAGAATGGCAAGCGCAGTCAGGATCCTGTCGCCCTGACAGGAGTAGTCAGAGAGTCTCTAGGCAGATTGATCGTGCAGAATATCAACGGCATAAAAGATGAACTACCAGTGATAACCCTTGATCCGCAACTGGAGCAGATCCTGCTTAACTCAGTGAGTGCATCCGGTGGAGCAGGGTTTGAGCCGGGATTGGCGCAGCGTTTGCATGGATCATTGGAAGATATAGCGCAAAGGCAGGAGATGATGGGCGAAGCAGCAGTGCTCTTGATATCGCCACAGCTGCGTTCGTGGATGTCACGCATGACAAGGCACAGTATTCCGAATATGCATGTTCTTGCCTATAACGAAATACCAGACAGCAAAAAGGTAAAAGTAATAGCCACTGTGGGTCAGGATCAGGTAGCACTGGATAGCTAAACAATATAAACAGAGAACAAGAACAGAGTTAGAGGAATCATCATGAAAATCAAAAGAACATTTGCAAAAAACATGAAAGAGGCCTTAAGAAAAGTAAGGGAAGAACATGGTGACGATGCGGTAATACTCTCAAATAAAAAGACAGAAAACGGATACGAGGTGATTTCTGCAATAGAATATGACGAAGATCTCATAAATACAGCAGCAGACTCTAAGGAACAGACTAATATTGATAGTAAGTCAAAATTTTGGAGAGCGGAAAAAGCGTCAATGTCCAGGCAGCAGAACTCAAAAATCAGAAAACAGATTTCATCGTTTGAGGATGAAATCTCAGAGGATACTGTCTCTCTTTCCAGTTTAGGCAGAACTGCAGGTGCTCGCGCTGAAGGTGGTTCTGGAAAAACAGCAGTAACCGACGCAATTACAAAACCACAGGCAGAAGCTGAAGCTCAGTCGCTATTTGCCGAATCACAGCAAAACAATCGTAAGCAGAATCGCGGTTTTACAAAAATAGAGTGGAGTCAGGACCCGGTGCTGGAAGAGATGCGCTCGGAGATCAGATCGCTTAGGAGTCTTTTTGAAGATCAGCTCTCAGTGTTGGAGTGGGGTGGTATGTCAAGGCGTAATCCCAACAGAGCCAGTATTCTCAAAAGATTTCATGCAATGGGATTAGGTCGGGATATAAGCCGTAAATTGGTAGATGTTATTGCCAATGAGGAATCTCTTGAAGCAGCATGGCGCAGATCAGTAGCCTATCTGTCAAACGGAGTAGAGGTAACCAATGACGATATTCTGGAGCAGGGTGGAGTTGTTGCTGTGGTTGGTGCAACTGGGGTAGGTAAAACCACAACTGTTGCCAAGTTGGCTGCCAGATATTCACTTCGTCACGGTAAAGGGCAGGTGGCACTCGTAACAACAGACTGTTACAGAATCGGGGCGCATGAGCAGCTCCGAAACTTTGGCAAGATTCTTGGAGTGCCGGTTTATGTTGCATCAGATAAGGATGAGTTGAGAAGCATAATAGAATCGCTTGCTGACAAGCCGCTGGTTCTTATTGATACTGCCGGAATGAGTCAGCGTGATGTGCGCCTTGCAGAACAGCTAAGTACCCTGAGCATCGGTCGTGAGTATATAAAGACCTATTTGGCAGTATCAGCAAACACACAGTTGCCTACACTTAACGAAACGGTTAAGCAGTTCTCAGCAATAGATCTGAGCGGTTGTATAGTCACAAAGACAGACGAAAGTGCCTCGCTCGGAGCGATACTTACAATATTAATTCGCTACGGCTTGCCGCTGGCATATCTTGGAGTAGGTCAGAGGGTTCCTGAAGATCTGCAACTGGCAAGGGGGGATCAGCTTGTTGAAAAAGCAGTTGAGTTAGCGCAGGAGATAGAAGAAGAGTGTGATGAGGAGGCATTTGCAGTGGCATTTGCAGGTATTGGCAAAAAAAGTGCAAGAGCTGAAATTAACTACTAAACTTATTGAATAACGGAAAGGCATGAAAATGCCGGATGATGAAGGAATATGGATCAAGCTGCAGGACTTAGGCGTATGGTTAGCCCGAAACCGGTAAAAGTAATAGCTGTAACCAGCGGAAAAGGCGGAGTAGGAAAGACAAATCTCTCTGTTAACCTCTCAATATCCCTGTCGAAGATGGGGCGCGAAGTGATGTTAATGGATGCCGACCTGGGGTTGGCAAATGTAGATGTGTTATTAGGGTTATCGCCAAAACATAATCTCTCTCATGTATTGAGTGGCGAAAGGACACTGGAGGAGATTGTTGTCGATGCTCCGGGAGGGGTAAAAGTAATTCCGGCATCCTCCGGCACACAACGGATGGCAGAACTTGCGCCTTCTGAGCATGGAGGTGTTATTCAGGCATTTAGCGAACTTTCCATTCCTCTGGACTACTTGATCATAGATACTGCTGCCGGAATATCAGACAGTGTTGTCAGTTTTTCCAGAGCCGCAAGAGAGGTGATAGTCGTCGTATGCGATGAGCCCTCATCTATAACCGATGCTTACGCCCTGATAAAAGTCTTAAATAAAGACTATGGTGTAGAAAAGTTTCAGGTTATCTCCAATATGGTCAGAACCGCAAAAGAGGGGCCGGAGCTTTTTGCAAAGCTATCCAGAGTAACGGAAAAGTTTCTCGATGTGCCTTTGTCTTATATCGGAGCTGTGAGTTTTGATGAAAATGTCAGAAAAGCAGTGCAGAAGCAAAAACCTATAGTGGAAACATTTCCGGGAACACCTGCCTCGATATCCATAAAGAGAATCGCAGAGAAGATTGATAAATGGCCACTTCCAAGAGCAGCCGAAGGGCGGCTGGAGTTCTTTGTTGAAAGACTTATTGAATATAGTGTTCAGGCCGGAGCATTCTAATGATAGGCCCTTCTTTTTATACAGAAGTAGAGCATATCAGCAAAGACGATATGATCGTCAATTATGCTCCTTTGGTAAAAAGAATAGCCTATCATCTGCTTGGCAAGCTTCCTCCTACCGTTGAAATAGATGACCTGATTCAGGCCGGAATGATAGGTCTGCTGGAGGCATCCTCTCAGTATGATGCCTCGCATGGTGCAAGTTTCAGAACCTATGCCGGAATCAGAATCAGAGGCGCAATTCTTGATGAGGTGAGAAGGTTGGACTGGACACCAAGGTCAGTTCACAAAAAAGCGCGTGAAGTAGCAGAAAAAATTCATGAACTGGAGAACAGGCAGGGTAGAGATCCTTCAGACGCTGACGTAGTCAAAGAGATGGGGATTACCATGGACGAGTATCACCAGATTCTTCAGGACTCTTCTAACGCCAAGGTATTCAGTTTTGACCAGTTTGAAACCCCTTCAGATGAAAACAGTGACTTTTCAGATGAGCATCTCGAGCCTCTTAAGGTTCTGCATAAAGAGGGTTTTAAAAAGTGTCTGGTGGAGGCAATAAAAAAACTGTGCGAAAGAGAGCAGTTATTAATGTCGCTTTATTATGATGACGAGCTAAACTTAAAAGAGATAGGCGAGATTCTTGGTGTAAGTGAATCAAGAGCAAGCCAGCTGCATGGCAAAATAATGCTTAAATTGAGAAAGGTTATGCAGGAATGGTCAAAATTTGAGAATGAATAGAGCTATTTCACCTATTAAGATTGAAAAACCGGAATTGTCGGATAGACTTAAAATGAGATGCGAGATTAGGAATATTCGTAATGTTTGAAGATTACCAAGTCAAGATCGGAGGTTGCCTTGGATAAGAATATGCAAATCCTGATAGTGGATGATTTTTCCACCATGAGAAGAATAATCAAGAACCTGCTAAGGGATCTTGGGTTTACTAATACCCATGAGGCGGATGATGGTACCTCTGCGCTGCCGATGTTGCAGAAGGGAGGTTTCGATTTTCTGGTAACAGACTGGAATATGCCGGGAATGACCGGTATAGATTTGCTTAAGGCGGTGAGGTCTGACCCGGGGCTCTCTTCTCTTCCTGTTCTTATGGTGACAGCCGAGGCAAAGAGAGATCAAATCGTAGAGGCGGCGCAGGCTGGGGTTAATGGTTATATTGTGAAACCATTTACTGCAGTAACACTGCAGGAGAAGATAGAAAAGATCTTCGAAAGAATAGATGCCTGAGTATATTTCGAAAGAAAAGAATAGAAGCCTGAGTATATTAAAACAAAACTAAGAAATTAATTAGGAAGAGTAATGCTGGAAAAGAATCGGAAACATTATCTTAGTGAGGCGCAGAGGCTTATTCAGTGTATTGAGGACGGAGATATAAGCAGTGCAGATCAGATTATTGACAGCATGACCAAATTGAGGGAAAGCGAACTGTTTAAGGAGTTGGGGACTCTCACCAGAGATTTGCATGACACCATTAAAAATTTTGGTGTAAGTGATATGGATATCGATCTGAAAGAGCTTACAGAGGTTCAGATACCGGATGCTACAGAGAGAATAAACTACGTTATTGAGACAACCGAAAAGGCAGCAAACCGCACACTGGAAGCAGTGGAGCAGGGGCTTCCTTTAGCAATTGATATTTCTGACCGGGCAAATTACTTGCAGGATCGTTGGGAAAAGTTCAAAAGCAGAGATTTGACTGTTGATCAGTTCAGAGAGCTGAGTCAGGAGCTTGAATCGTATCTTTTAGATACGGTATCGAATGGAGAGGCTTTAAGAGAAAAAATGAACGAAGCGCTTATGGCGCAGGAGTTTCAGGATATAACCGGGCAGATACTCAGAAAAGTAATCGAGATGGTGCAGCATGTAGAAGAGAGTCTGGTATATCTGGTAAAAATGTCTGCAGGAGCAACCGATCTTGAAAGACCGAAAAGGCCGGTATCACTTTCTGCAAAAACTTCTAAAAGTGATGACGAGCTTGATGGGCCAGTGGTTCCTGGAACCAGTACCGCAAATAATGTAGTAAATGGTCAGGACGAAGTAGATGATTTACTTTCCAGTTTAGGATTCTAAGGATAGTTCTATGGCGATAGATACAGAAGACGAGATTGTTCAGGATTTTCTGGTTGAATCGAGAGAGATTTTAGAAAGTCTTAGTGAGCAGTTGGTTGGATTAGAGCAGTGTCCGGATGATACTGAGCTTCTTAACGCAGTATTTCGCGGATTTCATACAATTAAAGGCGGAGCCGGATTTCTTAACCTTGAGAGCCTGGTTGAGGTTTGCCATATAACTGAAGACCTTTTTAACCTGCTAAGGCAGGGTGACCTTAAAGTGACCCCCGTTCTCATGGATGTGGTTTTGCAGGCACTTGATGTGGTAAACGATATGTTTGGCACTATTGAAACCGGAGTTATGCCGGATTCAGCCCCAAGGGATCTGATATCCAAGCTGGAGCAGCTAAGGGATGGCAAGCAAGAGCTGAGTGATGAGTCTACTTCTGGGGCAGCCTCATCAGGAGATATTACAGACAATGAATTTGAAGAGATGCTGGGTAATCTTGATGCGGATACTAATGAATCAGCAGAGGTTGAAAGTACAGGTTCAGATATAAGCGATGATGAATTTGAAAATATTTTATCGCAGGTGAGTTCAGGAGGAGGTGAAAGTGATTCTCAAGGTTCAGCTGATAATGAACCTGAATTGTTTACCAATGAACCAGAGGTTAAACCGGAACCTGAAAAAGTATCTCAGAGTAGTTCTGGCGGTGGAGATAAGATAACAGATGATGAATTTGAAAATCTTCTTGATCAGCTGCATGGTAAAGGAAATGGACCTTCAGTAGGTGAGGTTTCTCCCGCACCTCCTTCAGCTCCAGCTGCCACATCTGTTTCAAAAGAGCCTGAACCTCCTAAGATTGGAGGTGGTGATAAAATTACAGATGATGAATTTGAAAATCTGCTTGATGAAATGCACGGTAAAGGCGCAGGGCCAACAAGCAAAAAGCAAAAGCCTGTGCCCAAATCACCTATAGAAGAACCTATTATGCAAAAGCCAGCAGAGCCCGCTGCGTCTGATGTACCGAAAGCAGCATCTTCAAAGCCGAATGCTGCACCTGTTAAAGCAGGGGCAGAGAAGGCAGGTGGAGTAAAGGCTGAGACAACAGTCAGAGTAGATACAGCAAGGCTTGATGATATTATGAATCTGGTTGGGGAGTTGGTGCTGGTAAGAAACAGGCTGACGACTATCAGAGGCTCATTTGAGGATGAAAACCTGAATTCTGCTGTATCCGATCTGGAGCTGGTTACCTCTGACCTGCAGGCAGCGGTAATGAAAACCAGAATGCAGCCTATTAAGAAAGTATTTGGCAGATTTCCCAGAGTGGTTAGAGATTTGGCCAGAAGTCTCAATAAAGAGATTGAGCTTGAACTTAGAGGTGAAGAGACTGATCTGGATAAGAATCTGGTAGAAGCTCTTGCAGATCCATTAGTGCACCTTGTTAGAAATTCAGTGGATCATGGAATAGAAGCACCCGAAGACAGGCTTATGGCTGGAAAGTCGAGAAACGGAAAGATCATACTTGGTGCGGAGCAGGAGGGCGATCATATATTGCTAACTATCGCAGATGATGGCGGCGGTATGGATCCTAATATGTTGCGTAAAAAAGTTATAGAAAAAGGGCTTATGGACTCAGAGTCTGCAGCCAGGCTGGATGATAAAGACTGCTTTAACCTTATATTTTTACCTGGCTTCTCAACCAAAGCGGAAATATCAGATATCTCAGGTCGTGGTGTAGGGATGGATGTGGTAAAAACCAGAATATCCCAGCTGAACGGATCTATTGATATTGACTCAGAACTTGGTGAAGGAACAACTATTAGCATAAAAGTTCCATTAACACTGGCAATTTTGCCGACTCTAATGGTTACACTTTGCGATAGAAAATTTGCAATTCCCATGTCTGTAGTACGGGAGATATTTGAGCTGGATCCGGACAAAACAAATGTTGTAGATGGTCAGCTTGTAGTAATGGTAAGAGACAAAGCAATGCCTATCTTCTTCCTGGAAAAATGGCTCCTGAATATGCCAGGCGCAGATATTCTTAACAGAAATACTGTTAAGGAAAAAGATGCTTCAGTTCAGAAAGAGCAGGAAGAATCAATGGGACTACTTGATGATTTTGAAATGGAAGGTGAAGATGAACGTCAGGTTGTAACAGTTGTTATTGGCAATATGATGGTCGGTTTTGTTGTGGATGAAGTTATTGGTCTTGAAGAAGTTGTGATTAAGCCTCTGGGCGCGATGCTGCAGGGACTAGCAGGGCTAGCTGGTTCTACTATTACAGGTGATGGACGTATTGCACTGATAGTTGATATCCCAAGTCTTATAAAAGAATATGGTAATAGTATGTAGTTTCTGACTTAAGTGACTATTCAGAATACCCAAATCCACACTCCCATAGTGGTTTAATGTGATTAAAGGGGGAAACGTGACAATAAAAGTATTAGTGGTTGATGACTCAGGCTTTTTCAGAAGAAGAATAAAAACTGTATTAGAGCAGGATTCTGAGATCAAGGTGATTGGAGAGGCTGCCAATGGTGAAGAGGCTGTGGCAAAGGTAAAAGAGTTGCGTCCGGATGTGGTCTCTATGGATGTGCAGATGCCTGTAATGGATGGCATTACAGCTGTAAGAGAGATAATGAAAAGCCAACCAACACCATGTTTAATGTTTTCAACTTTGACGTACGAAGGGGCTCAGGCAACACTGGATGCTCTTGAGGCAGGAGCAGTCGATTTTCTGCCGAAGAAGTTTGAAGATATCAATAAAGACACGGAAGAGGGTGGTAAGGTACTTCAGGAAAGGGTTAAGATTATAGGAAAAAGAGGGTTGCGCCTTGCTCATAACCGTACTAAAGATCACGTTGTTGCAGATAGCAAAAAAGTAGCGGCAACAACACATTCGACCAAAGAGTCTGCAACAGTAAAATTAAACAGATACAATCTTGTAATAATAGGCACATCTACAGGCGGCCCGGTGGCTCTGCAAAAGGTGCTTACATCTCTGCCATCCTCCATACCCTGCCCCATAGTTCTGGTGCAACATATGCCGCCTAAATTTACCACTGCCTTTGCTGAGAGAATGAACACTTTGTGTCGAATTGAGGTTAAAGAAGCAGCAGATGGAGATGTTTTAAAACCGGGAGTTGCGTTTCTTGCTCCGGGCGGAAGACAGCTAGGCTTAAAAAAAGCCGGAGCAGATATGGTTGTAGAGATATTTGATGCCGGGCCGGAACAAATATACAAGCCATGTGTGGATACCTCTTTTGAAGCAGCGGCAGATGTTTGTCCAGGAAAAACATTGGGTATTATACTTACCGGAATGGGACGTGATGGCGCCAAAGGTGCAAAAAAACTTAAAAGTACGGGTGCAACCATCTGGGCACAGGATGAAGAGAGTAGTCTTATTTACGGAATGCCTGCTGCTGTAGCTAAGTTGGGACTTGCAGATAAAATTCTTGGGCTTGATGCAATAGCAAATGATCTGGCCAGAGGCTAATGAATAATTAACACAGAATTGCAAATAAGATTAAATTGCATAAATTAACTTATAGAATTGTTTCATGATTTATGTTTAAGTTCTGTCTGATTTAAAATCAGGAAAGAGCTTGGCGTTATGCAAAAAACATTTAATCTCAAAAGCGACTATAAGCCCGGAGGAGACCAACCTGCAGCTATTAAAAAATTAGTGGATGGCATAAACAGTGGTTTGGCACATCAAACCATACTGGGTGTAACCGGTTCCGGGAAAACCTATACCATCGCTAATGTAATAGATAGTTTGCAGCGTCCTGCCCTTATACTTACCCCAAACAAAACCTTAACAGCACAGTTTTACGGAGAGATGAAAGAGTTCTTTCCGGATAACTCTGTGGAATACTTTGTTTCGTATTACGATTACTATCAGCCGGAGGCATATGTTCCGGCATCTGATACCTTTATCGAAAAAGACTCATCAATAAACTCGCACATAGAACAGATGCGCTTGTCCGCAACAAAAGCGATACTGGAAAGAAAAGATACAATAATAGTTGCATCAGTATCATCCATATATGGTTTGGGTGATCCACGTCTCTATATGAGTATGATATTGCATCTTGTCAGGGGAGAGAAAATAGATCAAAGGCAGATATTAAGACGTTTGGCGGAACTGCAATATACAAGAAATGACATAGAATTCTTCAGGGCGACATTCAGGGTAAGGGGCGATGTGATCGATATATTTCCTGCAGAGTCGGAGCGTTATGCAGTTCGGGTAGAGCTGTTTGACGACGAGATTGAATCACTTTCATACTTCGACCCCTTAACAGGAGAAGTTACCAGAAAAGTGCCGCGCCTTACTATTTATCCAAAGACACACTATGTGACGCCAAGGCAGACAATTCTTGATGCCATAGAGCAGATCAAGATAGAGCTTAAAGAGCGGCTCGAATTTTTCAGGAAAGAGAATCGTTTGGTAGAGGCTCAAAGGCTGGAACAACGAGTGATGTACGATATAGAAATGATGAACGAGCTTGGCTACTGTTCAGGTATTGAAAATTATTCCCGTTATCTTTCAGGAAGAGGAAACGGCGAAGCTCCTCCTACACTATTTGATTATTTGCCTGATGATGCGCTTCTGTTTATTGACGAATCTCATGTTACTGTGCCGCAACTTGGAGCAATGTATAAAGGTGACAGATCGCGTAAAACCACGCTGGTGGATTATGGTTTCAGATTGCCTTCTGCGCTGGATAACAGGCCCATGCGTTTTGATGAGTTTGAGGATATGAGTCCGCAAACCTGTTATGTTTCTGCTACACCTGGTGAATTTGAACTGGAGCAATCAGGATCTGTTGCTGAACTTGTGGTTAGGCCAACAGGACTGGTAGATCCGGAAATAGAGATCAGACCGGCAACAACTCAGGTGGATGATCTCTTTTCAGAAATAAATAAAATTGCCGAAGTGGGCGAAAGGGTTCTCGTTACAACCCTTACCAAAAGAATGTCTGAAGACCTGACTGATTTTCTGCATGAGAATGGAGTAAGAGTAAGATATCTTCACTCGGATATTGACACAGTAGAGCGTATGGAGATCATAAGAGATCTGCGTCTTGGGGAGTTTGACGTTCTGGTGGGTATTAACCTGTTGCGCGAGGGATTGGATCTGCCGGAAGTATCTCTTGTGGCTATTCTGGATGCTGATAAAGAGGGGTTTTTAAGATCGGAAAGATCTTTGATCCAGACCATCGGCAGAGCCGCCAGAAACGCAAACGGCAGAGCTATTCTCTATGCGGACAAAATCACAGGGTCAATGCAACGAGCGATAGATGAAACCGAACGACGGCGCGTGAAACAGATAGAATATAACAAGGAACACAATATAACTCCGCAGACCATAATAAAAAATATTGCCGATGTTATGGAGGGGGCAAGAGGAGATGCAGCATCCAAGAACAGCTCGAAAAAATCTGTAAAAGAGCTTCTCAAGGTTGCAGAAGAGCAAGGGCAATACGCAGCTATGACGCCGGAAAAAAGAGCCAAAGAGATAGATAAAATGGAAAAGAGAATGCAGCAGCACGCCAGAGATCTGGAATTTGAAGAGGCAGCTGCACTTCGGGATAAAATTTCGGAGCTAAAAAAAGGATTCTTATAATATACTGTTTTTGATAATAGAGCGAATCACATAGCTTTAGTCGTTTTGAATTTTCTTTTATGTCAGCTCTTTCAGATAATCATACCCGAATTCAAGTAATAAGAGCTAATACCGCACTCACATTTGCTTTGTTCGAACACGCTAAATACATCCCTGTTGCTCGTCTGCGACCATCATTGGTTGCAGACGGTTTTCAAAAGCAAATTCAATTGCGTCTTAAACATGGTTTTCTTATAGAGGGGGAACAAGCAGAAATTTAAAAAATGAAACGGCAAATCAAGTACCAAAGTACCATTGTTCATATTAGCGATGTTCGATATTCTGAAATTTAGCGACTTCCTACAATAAAAATGGATAGTCGCTGTATTTGAATCGGTAGATATGTTTGAACTGTTTTTTATTTGCTGGATTATAGGAAATAGTTTGTTACAAGCAGAATAGTTTACACGTATCAATATTTATAAGTTATTTGAATTTATAAAGTTAAAAATTATGGGAGCTTGATAGTGAACTTTAAAAAAACATTATTCTGCACATTGGTTGGCTTTTTAATAGCTCCATTGGTTAACGGGGCCTCCTATATAGGGGATGAAGAGTATCCTTGGTATATGCACGAGGAGATAGGTGATGGAAGTGCTTCCATGCTTATTCTTGATAATTCTCCTTATATGGCAAGCGAAGTTCTTTATAATAACGAAACTGGTTATGAATATACGAAACTGCATGATGTAGAAAAAATAGATTACTCATCTCCTAATCCTCATAACCTTACATGCGCCGGATATAACCTTCTTGCCTATAATCCCGAGCTTATTTATGTGCCTTGGGCTGGAGTTGATGTGTCTGGTGCTTCGTTTAAGGATTATCGCACTGGTAGTTATCCTTATACAAGTGTTAGAAAAGATCCGTATCTGCCAGATAATGTTGATCCAGACAATACGAAATGGTTTTCCAGTCTTCATAAGTGGAGTATTTCTGGAGGAATTCATGGGATTAACCAGGAAGATCTAACGACTCATGTTTTTTATAAGTGGACAGGATCTATGAATTACCAATTTATAAAATATGATGAGGATGAGTGTAGTGGTGTGGCTACCTCTTTTAATGATTTGACAGAGGAAGAGAAGGGTAACTACGCCAATTGGTTTGTCTATTACAGAACAAGAAGGCATGTATCCAGAGCTATTGCATCTAATGTTATTGCCAAAGTTGACGGGCCTCTTGGGATGAACACAGTAGGTATTGCTTATAATGAGCAGATTTGGGGGCCATTGGTTGACTTAAGGGGTGTCTCTGAGAATGATGGAAGAAGAATAAATATGATACACAACGCAATGGCTCTTACTGCAGAGGATGTAGGTCATCCGGAAACGAACGGGCATCATGTGTCTGCTTTAGCGGCAACATTTCAATATATGCAGCACGGTTCTCAGGCGATTAATATTGTCCAGGCTTCAGCATTTAATCCAATGTCAATGGAGTTGACATATTCTGTTCGTAAAGATGAAAGGCCAATGGAGACTATTTTTGACGGAAATGTTTGTAATATTGGTCGTATGATAATGATTTCACCAAGTGGTTTTGTTGGTGATGGTGGTAATAATAGATTGCAGGCATGGGGTATTCCATGCGAACCAATGCTGGGTATCGGAAACACCCCAATTCCCAGGGCTGATCACTGTGTAGGTGGATTGGCGGGTATTGGTGACGCTGATTCTGGATATGGTAGAAGGGATTCGGATTATGACCAAGGGTTTTATTCCGGCCCTCCATTTAGTTCAGATTTAAGCGCTCATACTTTGGCAGATATAACAATGCACTATTATGAAATGGATATGAGTAAGCATACTTTGGGTGAAGGGAATCCAAAGGTAAGAGAAAAAGAGAGTGATCCTCATTTTATTACCGATATGGCCGGATTTGGTGTTTCAACTCCAAAGATTGAGGCGGGTTATAGCGCAATAACAACAAATTACTGGAATGATCCATATTCTGGAGGAGTAGTTGATAGATTGGATGATGTTTTTCATGCTGCATATAATGGCAGAGGTATATTTATTAGTCCGAGGTTTCCTGCTGAGCTTGTTGGTTTGATAGCAGGGCAAGCATCACAAGTAAACGCAGTTGGTGAATGGGGGCAGCGTTATGCTTCAACAGCAGGCAGGGTTGCTAAAGTAGAGGCGGCTGTTATTTCCGATACTATAGTCCCTTCATCACTAATTCCGACTCTTTCCGATCACTGGTTTTTTGCCGGAGAGTATATGACAGGAACATGGTCTGGTGATCTAAAGGCATATCACTATTCGCAAACGCAGAATAAATATGGCAAGTTTTCGACTTCTTCTACTAATTTCTCAAAAGGGAATGTGGCAGATGGGCATGTCTGGAGTGCAGAGGAAAAATTGAAAGCGGATTTAACCAATGATGACGTTATAGAGTGGGGAAATAGAAAAGTATTTACCTTGGGTAATGCTGGTTCAGGAGTTTTATTTTCAACCGACCTTAATTCATCAGATAAATCAAAAATGATAAATGAAAAAATGGTCGATACAAATGATAGTGGTTCAGCTGATGGTGGTGATGTTGATGATCTGATTAATTATATAAAAGGAGATTCTTCCAATGAGTCATATGAAATGCTGCGTCCGAGAAGTTCGCTTATAGGGGATATTATTAACTCAAATCCAACCTATGTAGATGGTAGTACTCCAATGGTTTATGTTGGATCAAACGATGGTATGCTTCATGGATTTGATGCAAAAACAGGAAGCGAAATTTTTGCATATGTTCCGGCAACACTATTTCCGGAGCTTTATAAATTAGGTCTTACTGAAGATTTTAAACACAAAATGATGGTTGACGGGCCTGTTTCTGTATATGACGTTGGCAGCAAGAAGATGCTTTTTAGTGGTTTAGGTCATGGAGGTAAAGGGTATTTTGCTCTTAATGTTACCAATCCCAAAGCTTCAGCTTCTTCAATTGTTGAATGGGAAATTAATAGTGACAACTCTGAATACTCTGACATGGGATATACCTTTGCAACACTAAAAGTTATAGAGGTGGGCGGACAGAAATACGGGCTTATTGCCAATGGGTATGATAGTGACAATGGCAATGCTGTTTTGTATCTGGTTGATCTGGCAGATGGCAGCAAGGTTGGGGCTGTGTCAATAAGCGGAGGAGGGGGGTTATCCACTCCTGCTGTTGTTGTTAAGAGCAGTAGTGAAGTATATGCCTATGCAGGAGCTATGGATGGAAATGTTTATAAATTCAAGGTTTCACTTACAGCATCCGGGGCAATTTTAAACGGTTCTTCCAGCCCATTTTATGATGGAAGCTCAGATCAGCCGATAACGGTTGAACCGGCCATTGTCAGGAACCATCCGGCAACAGGTGAACAGGGTGTTTTAATAGCTTTTGGAACAGGTAGATATCTTACGAAAGAAGATCATAACGATGGTAGCGAGAATGCAAAAAACCAGATTGGAGAAAATATTCCTGCGCCGAAAACTCAGGCAATTTATGTTATTGGTGATCACGATGTTTCAGATATGACCGGTGGTAATTTTGGCAGTAGCTCTTTATTGCAAAGAACATATAGTGAAGTTAGTTCAGGTGATAATGAATACCGAATAAGTGATTATCCGTTAGAAGAAGGCAAGGCAAACTTTGCTTTATGGGGTAAAGATAACTGGTTTGATGGTAATGACGGTACGATGCGTGGTTGGTATATTGAGCTGAGTCATGCTGAAAGAGTTATCAGCAAACCATATATATTTGCACATAAAACGACTGAATTTAAAATCGAAGATAGTGATGATAATGATAACCAGACAAACTATCAGGCCGGCATAGTTGTTTTCAGTACTCTTATTCCTGGTTGTAATGAATGTGATAATGCTACAAGCGGATGGTTAATGGCATTAAGAGCTTATGACGGTAAGGCAAACTATATGAGCTTTGATACCACTGATGATCACGTTCTTAATGATAGTAATTCCGATGCTGAAAAAAAGGGTGGTTCTGCAACAACGGGTTATTGCGGAATAAAGCAGGATGATGGACAATTTGCAGTTTCCGGTTTTACTATGGTGAAGAGACTTAATGATACTTACGAGGCCAAATTCAGAGAAGATGATAATAAACCGAATGGAGATAATTTTGGTACTGTTGACCTTGTTGGTGTGGCGGCAGGAAAAACAAAAATATATAACGTGACCATAAGAAATAATGATATTGGTGATAAGCCTGATGAAAATCCACCTGCACCAAGAAGAATAAGCTGGAAAGAGTTAAGAAGGAATCATTAGTTTTGTACATTAATAGTAATTAATTGCCATCCCCTTTACTTTCTTCTGGAAAGGGGGAAAATTTATCTTGTACAATCACGATATTTTTAAAGTATTCGGTATCGGTTTTAAAAACCAATACCGAATTTTATTTTTTGGAGAACGGGTAAATGGGCAAGGCGAGAAAAAGAAGGCAGAAAAAACTCTCAGCGGAACCAGTAGAGACAGTAATAGAAAATCTGAGTCACGAAGGTAGGGGTGTTGCCAGAATAGAAGGTAAAACGGTTTTTGTTGCCTGTGCTTTGGCGGGAGAGAAGCTTCGGTTTAAATATACCAAAGTAAACAGAAGATTCGATGAGGGTATGGCAGAGAGCATACTTGAGCCATCCCCAATAAGAGTAGAACCTGAATGTGAGTTTTTTTCAGTGTGCGGAGGTTGCAACTTGCAACATATGCAAGCGGAAGAGCAGATCAAATTTAAGCAAAGTGTTTTGCTGGAAAATTTTGAACATATAGGTAAGGTTGTCCCGGAAGAGATATTGGAGCCTTTGACGGGGCCTGTTTGGAACTACAGGCATAAGGCGCGATTGGGGGTTAAATATGTGCCTAAAAAAGGGCGGGTGCTGGTAGGTTTCAGAGAGAAGTTTTCTCCCTATGTTGCAGATATGATCTCATGCAAGGTTCTGCACGAGAGTGTTGGTGAAAAACTTCATCTGTTATCTGGGCTGATAGAAACTCTGTCAATTAAAGATAAGATACCGCAGATCGAAGTTGCCATTGGTGATAATGAGTGCAGCATGATTTTTAGAGTATTGGAATCCCTATCCGAAGAAGATATTTCTAAATTGATAGCCTTTGGTGACGAGCAAAATATCCGTATTCTCCAGCAACCGCAGGGGCCGGACTCTGTGCAGCCTATTACTGATAATGCAGACGACCTGCTCTGCTACATAATCGAAAAACACAATGTCGATTTCTACTTTAAGGCAAATGATTTTACCCAGATAAATCCGCAGATTAACCGAAAGATGATTGATCGCGCCATTGAATTTCTTGATCTGCAAAAAGAGGATATTGTGCTCGATCTGTTTTGCGGTTTGGGGAATTTTACCTTGCCGATTTCAAGATATGTCGACAGAATAATCGGTGTAGAGGGTGATGATGACCTAGTTGAAAGGGCCAAAGAGAATGCTTGTAAAAACGGCATTGATAATGCCTCTTTTTACAAAGCTGATTTGACTCAGGATCTGGCAGGGCATAGCTGGTTGCAGGAGAAGCCGAATAAGATACTGATTGATCCCCCACGTTCAGGAGCAATAGAGGTGATACCGCAGATAATATCCATGAAGCCACAGAAGATACTATATATCTCCTGTCATCCTGCCACCCTTGCCCGTGATGCCGGAGTGCTGGTAAATGACCATGGTTATAAATTGGTAAAGGCCGGGGTTATGGATATGTTTCCTCATACTGCTCATGTTGAATCAATAGCTCTGTTTGAAAAGTGATTAGCTGCGTTTTTGTATGGTAGAATCCCCCGGATTTTTTAGTTAGAGGAATTATGCCCAATGGCATCAGATAAAAAGAGAAAATACAAAGTCACCTTTTTAAATCATGGTGAAATCTACGAAATTTATGCGGCATCGGTTTGTCAGCCGGAGATGTACGGATTTATAGAGGTAGAAGAACTGCTTTTTGGCGAACATACAAATATAGTTGTAGACCCATCCGAAGAGCGCCTAAAGTCAGAATTTTCGGGTGTTAAGCGCTCCTTTATTCCGTTACACTCGGTTATAAGAATTGATGAGGTAGAGAAAGAGGGCGTAGGCAAAATTATCGAAACCAAAGATGGTTCCGGTAAGGTTGCTCAGTTTCCG
>QZLD01000034.1 GCA_004796385.1 Gammaproteobacteria bacterium
CTTGCTGCCGACAAAACCATGAAATATGCGGTTGTTGTAGGTGTTTATAATATGCCGGCTTTCTTCAATAAGGGCGATGCTTTTGCATATTCAATATTTGCTGACGGTGCCGGAGCTGTGGTTCTGGAGAGAACTGAAGATGACGATGAGTCTGGTTATATTACCGGACAACAGATGACAGAAGGCACTCAGTGGGACTACATCGGCATCTATACCGGTGGAGCCAAAAACCCGTTCACACAAGAAAGACTGGATAATGCCGAAATGGGCCTACAGCTTCTTAAACCACTTCCTGGATCAAGAAATATCGAACTGTGGCCACCTATTGTTGAGCACCTTCTGGAAAAAGCAGACATCACAACCAAAGATGTAGACCACATTCTGTTTACACAAATCAACCTTTCTGTGATTAAAGAGGTTATGAAGATCCTTGATCTGCCAATGGAAAAAACTACAACTGTTATGGATAAGTATGGTTATACAGGATCTGGCTGTATCCCTATGGCTCTGCATCACGCCATTATCGAAAGTAAAATCAAAAAAGGCGATACCGTTGCCTTTATTGCTTCAGGAGCAGGTCTTTCAGTTGGATGCAATCTACTGAAATTCTGATACAAATAAGCTCAATATTTTTAAAACCGGAATCATGTAAATGTTTCCGGTTTTTTTATTTATATCCCCCCACAAATACCATACAATTGATCACTGTGCCTGTTTTTTGTATCTACCGAGGGTGTTATGCCGCTCAAAAATAGCAACAAACTATTTGAGATAATAGCTAATAAACGATTTCTGGATGAGGGTAAAAGACTTCAGGAGGCCGATTCGATACTGAAACTGGAGATTGAAAACTGTGAAGAGACTACTTTGGTTAAATCTGTAATTGTTGAAAATAATATCAAGGTTGATTGCAAAATAGTTATAGATCCAAACAGCAACATTATTTCTCAGGAGTGCAGCTGTAATCTACGCAAAGGTTGCCAGCATATCGCTGCTACACTCTTTGAGTATTCATATACTAAAGAGCTTTCCAATTGCAAAACTGCCCCTACTCTTGACAGTTACTCTCAATGGATGGAGGGCTTAAAACAAGAAATCAGCAAATCAAAAAGCAACTGCAAATCAAACTGTAATAATATATATTTCCGTCTCTCTATAAAATCCGACCGAGTTATTATTACCCCGCTAATAGCAAAAAAACAAAAGTTTATACCTATTGGTCGCAAAGATATTAAATTAATAGAAGCAGACTCCTGCAACAACAATCTGTTTAAGACATTCCTGTCAACCACAATTAATAGATCAGATACTGAATATACGGCAACTATTACAGGCATTGATTTTATCAAGCAGATTATCTGTTCCGGAAAGGCGCTTTATAAAAATTCCGACAAACCTTTAAAGGTAATTAACGATTTAAAGGCAGAGTTTTCATGGAGAACCAATAGCAATGCAGAACTGTATATAAAAGCGGTAAATAATCATGCCTACTGTATTGATATCTCTATAAATAACAGAATCTATTTTGATAATAACGGCGGCTGTGGGGTTTTATTATTTCCTGAAAGCATTACTTATGATGCCATCGCCAACAAAAACTTATTCAATTCCAGCGAAGCAAAAAACATAACCGATAAAATTAGTAACGAAGGCTTTTACATCACGCCTCCTCCACAAATAACCGTTTCCTCTTTTTGCGCTGAAAAAGTCTCTGCAAATATTATTCTTAAAAATATTCGCCTTGATGAGTGCAATAGATTTTCCGGTTATGCAGAACCCAAAATCAGCAAAACAAAAAGCAGATCAACCGCAGCCATAGAGGTCTATTTTAACTATGGTAAGTATTCAATACCCTACTCCGAAAGCCATGGCAATGAGATTTTACATAAAGCATCTGCCAATAAATTTTTATCCGTAGAAAGGGATCTTCCATTTGAACGCAAACTTATGGATTCTCTCTTTTCGGTTGGTTTAATCGGTGTTAATGAGCTGAATAACTTTAGTAATCTGGATAAATTCTCTGTGAACACAATGGTGAATAACACCGGAAACGAGTGTGACTTCTGGTATTCATTCATTTTTGAAACCATTCCGGAACTTAATAAAAGAGATATTACAACGGATATCTCTGCCAATTTCATCTACTTCCCTCAATTATTCAATAACATAAAGATTGCCATACAAAAAAGAAAACATAGCTATGTAATGTCCTTCTTTTTAACTACAGATTCAGTAGATCTAAATATCACCCCCTCTCTGACCAACATTTTAAATTATGATGCTATAAGACAGATCCCGGAAAGCGAATACACACCGATATCAATAAATAACAAAAAATATTTTGTTGATATATCAGCGATAAGAAAATGCCATGAATTTTTAACATCCATTAACGAAACAGACGGTTTTTCTCTACACAAACACGAGATCACATTCTCCATATACAATAGACATACACTACAAATTGTTCTTGATTATTTTTTGCCGCCATTATTTATGGTAGATATTGACAAATCAACCATCATCACACAATCCCTAAAAAATAACCTTGAGAAGATCAAAAACGATATTTTTTGTGGAAAACTAAGACCATATCAGCAAGAGGGGGTATCCTGGCTTGACGCTATCGCCCGGAAAAAAACCGGAGGACTACTGGCTGATGATATGGGGCTGGGTAAAACCATTCAAATTCTGGCACACATATCAAACCAGAAAACGGCCAATCAGATAACGCATCCCTGCCTGATTATATCTCCCGCCAGCCTTATCCATAACTGGTCTGCCGAGATAAACGACTTCACACCATCGCTGTCTACTATCACATACTACGGAACAGATCGTATTTTAAAACAACAATATTTTTCACAAACGGATATTATTATTACCAGCTACACCACCTTTCTTAAAGATTATGATTTTTTTATTGAAAAAAATTTTCATCTTCTGGTTCTTGATGAGTCTCAAAATATAAAAAATAAAGATGCAACAATAAGTAAACTCATTAAAACACTCTCTGCTGAATACCGGCTTTGTCTTACCGGAACCCCAATTGAAAATCATCTCGGTGAACTCTGGTCACAGTTTGATTTTCTACTACCGGGACTATTGGGCAATTACAGTTTTTTCAACCGTAACTTTAAAAAACCGGCCGCAACCGAAAAGAACGATAATTATTCTCAGATAAGATATAAACTACTCGAAACAGTCAGTCCATACTATCTAAGAAGAACAAAAGATAATGTATTGAAAGAGCTGCCTCCAAAAAACATAATAACAAGAAGAATAACACTAAACGAGCAGCAGTACGCCATATATAATAAAACCAAAAACAGCGTCAGAAATGAAATTAATCATGATGTTTTGAAAAAACAGCGCAAACCTGACAGCATAAATATTCTTTCTAAATTACTTAGACTAAGACAGATCTGCTGCCACCCTGTTCTGGCAGATAAACAACTGACACAGGCCGAATCATCAAAACTAAATTATCTGTTAGAATTACTCACAACACTACTCTCTGAAAAACATAGAATTTTAGTCTACTCTCAGTTTGCATCCATGCTGGAGATAATAACCAAAGCACTATCTGCAAAAGCAATCAAATCAATTATTCTGACAGGTAAAAGCAAAGATAGAGAAAAACTTATTCAGCAGTTCCGAAAAGGAAAAGCAGACATATTTCTTATAAGCCTTAAAGCCGGAGGTGTTGGCCTGAACCTGACTGAAGCTGACACAGTAATTCACTACGATCCATGGTGGAACCCGGCAGCAGAAGCACAAGCGACCGACAGAGCCTATAGAATAGGCCAGAAAAAACACCTGCTCTGCTACAAGCTAATAGCCGCCGACACCATAGAAGACAAAATAATATCTATGCAAAACAGCAAGAGCAGTCTGGCATCAATGCTGGAAAAAAGACAGATAACACAAAGTGATATTGAAATGTTACTAAAATAAAACGGAGGTTTATAAATGGTCATTTGTCTCTATTTACATACACTAATAAATCCATAAATTCATTTAGGAAAACATTTATTATTTGTGATATTATTACAATATATTTGCCTAACTAAAAACAAGAGAGCAGAATCGTGAATAACAGAAAAACAGAGAAAGTTGTTGTACTGGGCGCAACCAGAAATCCGGAAAGATACTCTTACAAAGCACTGATAATGCTTGCGGATCATGGTCACAATGTTTTCCCGGTAAATCCAGCCTTTGATGAAATTGAAGGGCATAAAGTTTTTAATGACCTTTCCGATATCAATGAAAATATTGATACATTAACCATGTATCTGTCAGAAAAAAGGTCTACCCCTTTAATAGAGAAAATTGTAAATCTTAAACCCGGCCGAGTAATTCTGAACCCCGGAACAGAATCCGAAGAACTGGAGAGCGCCTTAAGAAATGCGGGAATTTCCTACGAATACGCCTGCACCCTAGTTTTGTTACAGACGAATCAGTTTTAATACATACAATTGCAAAACCTATAAATCTCTCCTTAAAAATCCAGTTTTATTTAAGGAGAGACAAATTGTCCACTGTATCTTTAATATCTTCTCAAACAAGGTTATTATTCTGGCTGGAATCATTCAACCCCAGAGTTAATTAATGAAAACCAAAAATAATTACGGAAGATTATTATTCTCGACAATTCTGCTATTGCTATCATTTAAAGCCTATTCTTTTCAGAAATCCATTAATTTTACTGAAGATAATTTTAAGTTTACTATTCCTGATAACGGTTACATAAAAATCCCCTCAAATAAGGTGGCTAAAAACTCAATTATTGCCTATCAGGTAAAAGATGAAGAGATCTACTTTTCAATTATTGTCGATAAGATAAACCCTCATTATGCGTATAGCGCAAAAAAATACTCCGATTTTTGCATAACTACTGTAAAAAACGGCACTTCAGATACAGACATCACTTTACAAAATGAGCACTATGTAAATGGTTACAGAGGATATTTAGCCAATATAGATTATGTTTTTCATGGTACTGAAAATACCCAATTTATATGGACATATTCTAAAAACGGATTTCTTTACCAATTATTTATTTATGGAGTTAAATCTAAAAAAGACCTTATAAAAAAACATTCCGACTATCTTTTCAGCAATTTCCATGTTCTGGATAATAACCACCAAGCACCGGTTAAAGATGAACTTCTTTTTAAAAGATATCGCTCATATAAATATGGGTATTATCTTGATCTTCGACATGATAACTGGATGAAATGGGCATCTATAGGCGAAAAATATCCCTCTGCAGACATTGGCATTCATAAAAGCGAAAAGGCTGGAGCTGTAATATTTACCTTTCCGGTATACAGCAAAGAAACCCATCTGGAAGCGGTAACAAACGTACTAACCAAAGCTGCCGGAGTAGCATATCCAAATGAATATATTAAAAACTTCCATGAAACCGAATATAAAAAATCTGTCGGCTATACCTTTGATTACATCCCACCAGCTTCTGTAGACAACTATAACTACAGATTTAAACTCTACTCCACTAATAAAATATGCTACATGCTATTTGTTCTGCATGAAAAACAACCGGATGCCCCAAATAAATTCGATGACAAATACAATGATTTCTTCAAATCATTCAAAATAGAATATTACAAACCCCAACTTCTATCAGAACAAGAAAAGAAAAAACAGGCTGCTTTAAACAATTCACTAGGCCTTTTTTACTACAACAATAAAAATTATTTTAATGGCATAAAGTTTTTTGCAAAGGCACTTGAATTATCTAACCATAAAGCGAGTTATTTACAAAATTACCTAAGCTGCCTTACAAAAGTAAATCGGTTCAAAGATGCCTTTGATGTAATCAAAAAATACAAAGCGCCTCATGCAGATAATCCTGAAATTATTGCATGGAATGCGTGGTTGCTATACAAAAACAATCATCTTGATGATTCTGAAAAAGAATATAACAGGCTCTTCAATAAAGGGTATAAAAATGATGATGACTTTATAATATATATTGATCTGCTCCAGGAACTAAATAAAAAAGATCTGGCTATTCAACAACTAAAAGCTTATATAAAAAAACAACCAAGCTATAGATTAAAAAAATACCATGCAAAAAAACTATATGATTTCGGCAGGTATAAACAAGCAATAAAATTACTTGAAGATTTACAAAAAGGCCGTCCTTTTATTACAGAACTACAACAAAGTCTGGCAAACAATTATCTGCAAATGCAACGTTACAAAGAAGCACTAAATATCGCAGATAAAATCATAAAAAAAGGTTACGCATCCACTGACGCTTATAGCTTAAAAGGAGAAGCACTATATGGCATGAAAAATTACAGAGAAGCCAAGCAATCTTTTGAAAAGGCTTTAGACTACTCGCCTCAAAGCCAATATGTAAAAGAATATATTCAACATATATCCGGGCTTATCGGCGAAGGAAGCAACAGTAATCTCCGCAAAAAAATCACACCTGTAACAATACCTGAAAATCTGAAAGCACAAATCAATGACGCTGAAAAAACAAAATTTTTTGATAATCAGGCCGGCTCGACTTATATATACAGAATAAAGGGATATTCATTTAAAAAAGGAGAAAAACTCAAAACAACAACCTATAGAAAAATAAAACTAACTGACAACAGCAACATATCCAAATTCAGCACCTTAAAATTTATTTTCAATCCCCTTTATGAAGAGATATATGTTAATCATCTAAAAGTTTTCGATGCTCACGGCAAACTTCTATCTACAGGAAACAGAAGCAGTTATTACATTACCGACAACTTGTCTAATAATATGGCAACACATGAAAAAGTCATTAACATACCGGTTCCCAACCTTAAAGCCGGTAATATTATTGATATTGTTTACACATCACAAACCAACGCAAAACTTGATAAGTTTGGCTTTGAAAGAGAGTTTCTGTTTGCTACTACCCCGGTTATCCTCAATGCAGTATTTATTAAAGCCGATTCCAGTGACATATCATACAGACAAGCCAATATTGCTGCCCCGGTAGTTACTGATAATCACATTATCTGGACTCAAAAAAATAGCGATGCCTTCAGAAGAGAACCATATCAGATAGAACTGGAAGAAATATCCGGAATTGTAGAAATCTCATCCGCAAATGAGAAATGGAAACAAATAGCTAAAGAACATTACGAAAAGATCAAACCTAAACTGAAAATTGACGAAAAAATTAAAATAGTTGCAAAAAAACTAACAAAAAAAGCAGCCTCAATACCGGAAAAAATCAATATACTGGCAGACTATGTTCAAAAAACCATTACATACAAACCTATCGAATTCGGTTCCAGAGGACAAATACCAAATACAGCCATTCAGACTCTTGAAAATAAATATGGAGACTGTAAAGACCATGCCGTACTACTATATGCCATGCTTGCTTCAATCAATATTGAATCCAACCTGGCTTTAGTTAACTCAATATATAAGGTTAACCCTGAAATACCTTCTCTTGACCAGTTTAACCATGTAATAAATTACATTCCTTCAATAAATACTTTTTTAGATACAACAGATAAAGGAATAAGTTTGAATAGCATAGTCCCTGCCGGACTTGGTAATAAACACTCTCTTCTTATAAATAAAAAAAATCCGGCTATGCTGAAAATTCCCGATTACAACAAAAATAACAGCATCCTGAAAACCGAAAAAAATATACATATAAAAACACGTTATCTGGCACAAGTTAACGAAACAGTTACTCTGAAAGGATACACCGCTTCTTTTATGAGAAACCATATTAAAACCATAGAAAAATCCGGCCATATTGAATGGGGCCAACAACTAATAAACAGTTATCTTCCCGGTGCTCAGTTGAATAAAATAGATATAAAAAACAGCCACAATACACGCAAGCCGCTTATAATGAAATTAAACTACGATGTAACCAATCACTCAAATATTATTGATAATAAATTAATTGCCCACTTCCCTGTAGCCTGGGAGCGTTACTACCTTTCAACCAGCCCTGTTTATGAAAGAAAAACAGATTTTAAGATCTACTATCCTTTCAAGCTTATAAGTAAAAACAGCCTCACCTTTGATAAAAAATTCAAATTAAATAGTACCGAAAATATTAATGAATCCGGAAAGTCCATATTCTCAGACTGGAAACTTTCGATAAACCATAAAGCCAATCGAATTGATGAACAGTTCATATTTAATCTGAAAACAGGAAAATATGACAAAGAACAATATTCAGATTTTTTTGAAGAAAGCTGCAATATTCTTAACAAACTCACGAACAATATCTATTATTCAGAATAGATAATCGTAAAAGTAATAATAAGCTATAATTCAAATTATATTTACCGTTACCTCCCTCGGGAGCCTGCACCAAAACAGATGACAATTGAAAAAAGAGAGCATGAAAGAGTAAAACTTGACCGAAGGATTGCAATTATTCAATCTGACGGCTCTGCTGTATATGCTCAGGCTAAAGATATATCTATGACCGGAATTGCAGTAATATGCCAATATTACTGCGATATCGGACAACAATTTGAAATAGCCTTTCACATCTCAGGCTCCCCAAATACCACGCAGTTCAGAGCAAAAGTAATTACCCGTTTTATGAATTTTGTAGGCTGTAATAAATATCAAATAGGTATGAAATTTCAGGAATTCAAAGGCGATAGTGAAGAGATGCTTAAAAAATATATTAAGAAAAGAAGACTGCAACCAAAATACAGCTCCGACCTCTCTTTTACAAAATAGGAAAAGCAAATGTTGAAAACAAATGAATACGAAGTCAGATCATCTATTTCAATGTCACCGGAAGAATTTCACACCCAATCATATAAATTATGGAATAATAAAAACACCTCGAACAAACTCATCTGCATTCATGGAGTAACCCGCAATAGTGATGACTTTCTGTTTTTAGCGGACTATCTGAAAGAACACACCAGCATTGCCTGCCCTGACATTGCCGGCAGAGGAAGAAGTCAATATCTGATTAACCCCAAAAACTATAACTTTCACAAATATTCATTCGATGTCTGCAATCTTGCAGCAAATCTTGGCTGGAAAGAATTTAACTATCTTGGAACATCAATGGGAGGAATAGTGGGTATGCTACTTGCGTCAAAGAAAAACTCTCCTATTAAAAAACTGATACTCAATGATATTGGCCCATTCGTAAATAAAGAAGTATTTATGGCTGTAAAAACCATGATAGCAACACGTCCGGAATCATTTAACAACATAGAAGAAGCAGTAGATTACTTTAAACAAACCGGAAGTGGATTTGGCCCCATGACAGATGATGAAATTATCACCTTTGCCAAAGCTGCAACAACAAAGGATGGCAACAAATATATCCTCGACTTTGATCAACGTGTTGCAGACAGATGGACAAGTGATCACCTTAAAGATCTGGACATGTGGCAGGAATGGAGCCAGATAAAATGCCCTGTACTAATAATCAGAGGAGCAGACTCCCCTGTTCTTACTCCAAATGTAATTGAAAGAATGCAAAATGAAGCCAGTAATGAAACAAAACTAATTGAAATAGAAAAAACCGGGCACGCACCTCACTTGCTTAATGAAGACCAAACCAAAAATATAAAAGAGTGGCTTTTCTCATAATGAGCACAACCAAACACATTAAAAAAAAACTGAGCCAAACAACAATAATTATTTCATGGATTATTTTATCTGCCTGTAATGAAGTAGAAGACACAGAAACCGGCGATATGTATAACCCTCCGGTTACAGAAGAACTCAGTTACAGAGTTTCTTATTCTGTTGACACCTGCTCATTTGAAGATCAGAGTTTTTTTGTAAGCAGCCTTATGCACGATACATATCTGTGGGCTGAACATGTACCGGATAAAAACTTTCTTCAATACCAATCATTACAACAACTATTAAACGATCTTGTTTATACCACATATGACCACTGGAGCTATATAACCACAAAAACCCAATCCGATGCACTAAGCAAAAGAGGACAAATAATAAGCTATGGTTTTAGCTACAAAAGAGATAATCAGGGTATAAGAACAATCTATCAGGTACACAAAGATTCACCAGCATATAATGCCGGTTTTCGCCGTGGGGACCGTTTTGTCAGCATAAACGGGCTCAGCTATGATGAAATAACCTCTCAAGGGAAATGGGGGTCAATATGGGGAGAAACCGAGCTGGGAGTATCTATTGACATAACGGTTAGAGATCCTGAAGGGCAAGAGAAATCAGCCACACTAATAAAAGAATGGGTAACAATAGATATTATTGAGGACTATAAAATATTTGAAGAGAATGATAAAAAAATCGGCTATCTGATCTTCAACTCTTTTAAGTCATATATTGCCGATGATCTTGATGAAGTATTCAACTATTTTATAGAACATGAAGTATCAGAATTAATTCTTGATCTAAGATATAACGGCGGCGGCAGCATCTGGATGTCTAACAGATTATCTGCAATGATTGCGGGAACATATACATTAGATGGGAACTTCATACACTACAACTTCAACTCACGCTATCCTCACTGGGAACATGATCTCGAATTTACAGATTATAATTACTCTCTGAATCTGGACAGAGTAATAATAATAACCGGAAACAAAACCTGTTCCGCCAGCGAACTGGTAATTAACGGACTAACTCCATATATTGAAGTAATTACAATAGGAAATACCACCTGCGGCAAACCTGTTGGCTGGAACGGTGGCTACGATTTTTGTGACCTGCATATATCCTATCCTGAATTTCAAATGGATAACGCTGACGGCATTGGCGGCTACTACAATGGCATAGAAGCAACATGCACAGCCGCAGACGACATAGACACTCAAATGGGAGAGTCAGAAGAAGAATCATTAAATACAGCCTTGGAATACATTAACAATGGTAACTGCAAAAAAGCTGATAAAACAACCAAAAGTTTTTCGTTTAAATATCCGGATGACTGGGAAAATAATAATTTTGGCAGAATGCACGATACCAGATAGAATTGTGATTTATAAATTGTCTGGCACATAATAACAAAAAGATGGTGATATAACGATAAAGCTTATAGTGTTGATAATAACCTCTATTAGTGAAAAAACGCCTATAAATCGTATCAGTAAATTTGTTTTAAAAATCTAATGAAAAACTAAGAGTTTTAATTTTAAAAACAATGGTGGCTGTAAAATATGTCGAAATTTCAATTGTTATGCAGCTTAGTTAGGTACATATTAATATATAGATAACACTGCGTTCAAAACCGTTCAGGATTACTCCATTCACTGAACGTCTGCTTAGCATGCGCCTCTTTCCTGGCACCCCCAGGCAAAACTAGTATTTACCAACCTTGTCAGTTAATATAAATGCCATGAAAAACACCATCAACCATCTGCCGCAAGCAAAGCAGGAAGACTTAAATAAAATAACCGATATCATCACTGAAAGATGTGATGATGC
>QZLD01000171.1 GCA_004796385.1 Gammaproteobacteria bacterium
CCTGTCAGATGTCCATTGCCGGAGCCAGCTACTGGAATATGGGGATCGGAAAAGATATCGGAGATGTTGAATCCGATAGCGAAGGCATGGAGAACATGAAAACTCTTGGTGAAAACATGGCTTGGCTACTTAAGGCTACTGCCTAAAAATAATATCCGACATACTCTGCAAACTTTCTAATGGTATAAAAATATGACCGAATCATCCGATAAGACCTTAAATAAAGTCGGCACGATCAGTGACGACATCACCCGCCCGTTTATCAACTCCAAAAAAGAGTATGTAAAGGGTAGTCGAGACGATATCAGGGTAGCTATGAGAAAGATCGAGCTTACCGACACCGTTACCGCTAAGGGTAAAAAGGTAAAAAATGATCCGGTCTATGTCTATGATACATCTGGCGCGTTTACCGATCCTGATATTAAGATTGATCTGAGCAAGGGGCTTGCCCCTCTGCGTGAGAAATGGATTGTAGAGCGCTGTGATACAGAGCAGCTGTCTGAGCCAACATCTGCCTACTGTCGCAAACGTAATTCAGATAAGGGGCTGAATGAAATCAGATTTCCTGATATAAAAATGCCAAGGCGAGCAATAAAGGGAAAAAACGTAACCCAACTCTACTATGCCAGACAAGGAATTATCACGCCGGAAATGGAATACATTGCCATTCGTGAAAATTGTCGCCTGCAAGATGCAGAAAAAAGCGGCTACAGATATCACCAAGGCAACGCCTTTGGCGCCAATATCCCCAAAGAGATCACTCCTGAATTTGTGCGCGATGAAGTTGCTGCCGGCAGAGCGATTATTCCAGGAAATATCAACCATCCCGAAGTAGAACCGATGATTATCGGTAGAAACTTTCTGGTAAAAATCAATGCCAATATCGGCAACTCTGCGTTGTCATCATCAATCGCAGAAGAAGTGGAAAAGATGGCGTGGGCAATTCGCTGGGGTGGCGACACAGTTATGGATCTATCCACCGGCAACAATATTCACGAAACCCGTGAATGGATTATTCGTAATTCACCGGTTCCGATCGGTACAGTGCCAATGTATCAGGCACTGGAAAAGGTTGATGGTATTGCTGAAGATCTGACTTGGGAGATATTCCGCGATACCCTTATCGAGCAGTCAGAGCAGGGGGTCGATTACTTTACAATCCACGCGGGGCTGCGCCTGCATCATGTGCCTATGACTGCAACCAGAACCACGGGCATCGTCTCGCGTGGCGGCTCAATTATGGCAAAATGGTGCTTGGCGCATCACAAAGAAAACTTCCTTTATGAAAATTTTGAAGAGATCTGCGAGATACTTAAAACGTATGACGTTGCCTTCTCACTGGGCGATGGTTTGCGTCCGGGATCAATTGCCGATGCCAATGATGAAGCACAAATGGGAGAATTACAAACTCTGGGAGAGCTGACAAAGCTGGCATGGAAGCACGACTGCCAGGTGATAATCGAAGGGCCGGGACATGTGCCGATGCAGCTCATTAAAGAGAATATGGACAAACAGCTCGAATATTGTCACGAAGCTCCATTTTACACGCTGGGGCCTCTGGTAACCGATATCGCCCCCGGTTACGATCACATCACCTCCGGTATAGGTGCTGCTCTTATTGGTTGGTACGGCACAGCCATGCTCTGTTATGTGACACCAAAAGAGCACTTGGGACTACCGGACAAGCATGATGTACGCGATGGTATTGTCACCTACAAAATCGCTGCTCATGCTGCCGATCTTGCCAAAGGGCATCCGGCAGCACAGGTTCGCGATAATGCCATGTCCAAGGCGCGTTTTGAATTTCGCTGGAATGACCAGTTCAGTCTCGGGCTTGATCCGGAAAAGGCGATGGAACTGCATGATAAGACCCTGCCGGACCCAGATGCTAGAGTTTCGCACTTCTGTTCCATGTGTGGCCCTAAATTCTGTTCTATGAGAATCTCTCAGGATGTGAATAAAAAAGCCATTGAAATGAAGACAAACAAAGAGGCAATGGAGCAAAAAGCACAAGAATTTCGCGATAAAGGCAGTGAAGTTTATTCGTAAATTAATTGATATTTCACAAAAAAGCTGGTATAAAGTCGCGCTCTGGATTTTTAACAATTTACATAGATTTTTTAGGAGGCCACCAGATGGCTAAGGTTTGTCAAGTAACAGGTAAAAGACCAATTACCGGAAACAACGTTTCGCACGCACACAACAAAACCAAGCGCAGATTTCTGCCTAATCTTCACACACACCGCTTCTGGTTTGAAAAAGAAGACAGATTTGTAAAGCTGAGAATCTCTGCCAAAGGCATGAGAATTATTGATAAGTTGGGTGTTGAGGCAGTAGTAGAGCAGATCAGGGCTCGCGGCGAGAAAGTATAAGGGGAAAATTATGCGTGATAAGATCAAAATGGTATCAAGTGCCAAAACAGGCTTCTACTATACAACAACCAAAAACAAACGTACTATGCCGGAAAAACTCGAAATGAAAAGGTTCGATCCGGTAGTACGAAAGCATGTAATGTTTAAGGAAGCAAAAATTAAGTAATCTGCTTTTTGCAGGCGAAACCAGCTTCGGCAATACCTTAAAACCCCGCAACGCGGGGTTTTTGTGCTGGAAAAATATGGGAAATATAAAAAAGAAATAACAATATCATTTTCCACCTTAACCCATTGATATAAATAGAATATCCCTTCACTTATTCATCAGCTCATGGTAATATTCAGCCGCTTTACATAATGGACGCTTATCACAACTATACAAGCGCCGGTTAATGCTGGCGCCAGTAAATACCAACACAACTTGGTTTTTGCGTGATGGATTAAGTGAAATTATTACTTCTTATAGGGTATTTAAGATGAAAAATATAAAAAACAAATTTGGATTGTTTGCTTTGGC